>DATBDI010000001.1:0-2842 GCA_036270025.1 Candidatus Udaeobacter sp.
TCTGCCTGGCGACATTCGGATCGAGCGGGAAGGTTCAACGTTCTATTTTCCTGTGGTCACTTGCATTGTGCTTAGCATTGTCCTGAGCTTGCTATTCTCGATCTTCTCGATCTTCAGGCGCTGATCTCACACAACGGCCACAACGGTTCACAAAAGCCACGGACTAGATCTTCTTGATGTCCTCGGTGTCCCTTTGTGTCCTTCGTGTGAAATTCTGCCATGAACGAGGCCAAAGAAATTGAATTGACCCGGCACGTCGCGCGCCTACTGCAATGCCGCCGTTGCCCGCGGATGCAATCAGCGCCTGTTTCTGGCGGCGCGATCCTCAGCGAGGTGATGATAATCGGACAGGCTCCCGGTCCGCGCGAACCGGTGTTGGAGCGGCCATTTGCGCATACCGCTGGTAAAACGCTTTTTCGTTGGTTCGAAAAATTCTGCGGACTGAATGAAGCTGCCGTTCGATCAAAAATTTATTTCGCAGCGGTCTGCCGATGTTTTCCTGGAAAGAATTCTGGCGGCACTGATCGCGTTCCCTCGCCAGAGGAGATTCGCAACTGCTCGTCGTGGATTGGCGAAGAGATCCTACTATTGCGACCGCGCCTCGTCCTTCCCGTCGGGCGATTGGCCATCACGCAGTTCATCGACTCTGCAAGGGTTGTAGGGGAAGCTGTCAGCTTCCCCTACAGACTAGAAAAAGTGATTGGCCACAAGTTTCGCGGGCAGCGCGCTGGACACCGCTTCGATCTGATTCCATTGCCGCATCCCTCGGGCGCGTCGCCATGGCACAAAATTCCGCCTGGGAAAGCGCTTACCGAGCGCGCGCTGAAACTGATCGCTCAACATCCTGCTATCGAGAGTCTCGCACCAAGAGCACGATGGTCAGAATAAAGTGTTGGGTGTCTTTGCGTCCGTTACGGACTTTGTGCGAGACTCTGTCGTGGAAGTCCCAACGCGCTCTGAAATTCCTGAATCCGACAAATGGGACCTGAGGCATTTGTTCACTGATGTGAGCAAATGGCAGGAGGATTTTGCCTGGCTTCAGCGAGAGCATCCGAAATTTCAGGAGTGGAAGGGCAGAGTAGGGGAATCGGCTCAAACCCTGGCCGGCGTTCTTGAATTTGAGAAGGCGCTCGAACAGAAAATGGAGCGCGTCTATCACTATGCGTCGTTGCAACTGGCCGAGGACAGCACGAACAACGATTATCTCGCGCGTATGGGGCAGGTTCAAAACCTGCTGACCAGCGTCGGTGAAGCTGCGGCCTTCGTTGTTCCGGAAATCCTGGCGATCGATGACGAAAAATTCGCGCGTTTCATTGCCGATCCGGCGCTGGCCGAGTGGCGGGTCAAATTGCACAAAGTTCGGCGGATGAAATCGCACGTGCTTTCAGTGCCCGAGGAACGTCTGCTTGCGTTGAGCAGCGTAGCGCTCAGCGGCTATGACGATACGTTCTCGCAGTTGACCGATGTGGACATGAAGTTCGGCGTCCTGATCGATGGGGCGGGACGAGAACGACCGCTGACTCAAAGTTCCTTCAGCTCATTTTTGGTGAAACGCGATCCCGAGCTGCGGAAGCGGGCGTTCCATCAATTCTACGCAGAATTTCGCGATCATCAGTACACGCTGGCCGCGTCGTTGGCCTATTCTGTGAAGGCGGATGTGTTTCACACACGCGCGCGACACTACTCGTCTGCGCTCGAAGCGGCGCTGTTTCCTGATGATGTGTCGACCGCCGTCTATGATGGTTTGATCCAATCTGTTCGCGCGAATTTGAAACCGCTAGTTCGCTATTTCGATCTGCGTCGGCGCGTTCTTCGCTTGGACGAACTGCATCACTACGACACGTACGTGCCGCTCGTACCTGAAATCGAGACGCGTTTTACTTTCGACCAGGCGATCGACACAGTCGTTCGTGCGTTGAGTCCGCTCGGAAAGGAATATGTCGATGTGCTGGCGGAGGGCTTGCGTTCACGACGCTGGTGCGATCGTTACGAAAATAAAGGTAAACGCAGCGGCGCGTTTTCGTCGGGCAGCTACAGCGCGCCGCCGTATATCCTGATGAACTACAAGGACGACGTCTTCGCCGATGTATACACGCTGGCGCACGAAGCCGGCCACTCCATGCACAGTTGGTTCTCGCAGAATTCGCAGCTGTTTCAGAACTACGAGTACCCGATTTTTCTGGCTGAGGTTGCCTCGACCTTCAACGAGGAATTACTGACTCATCATCTGCTGGAGACCACGAGCGATCCCAAGATGCGGGCCTACATCATAAATCGGCAAATCGATGATCTGCGCGGCACCTTGTTCCGACAGGCGATGTTTGCTGAGTTCGAAAAAAACATTCACGCGATCGAGGAGCGTGGCGATGCGCTGACATTCGAAGTTTTCAAGTCGGAATACCACAAGCTGCTCGAGACCTATTTTGCCGAAAATTTCGTGCTTGATACCGAGCTGGACCTTGAATGCCTGCGGATCCCGCATTTCTACCACGCCTTCTATGTCTACAAATATGCAACCGGCATTTCGGCGGCTGTGGCGCTTTCCCAGCGCGTGCTTTCCGGTCAGCCAGGAAGTGTGGAGGCGTATCTGAATTTTCTGCGCTCAGGCGGTTCCCGGTTTCCGCTGGAGACATTGCGGACGGCAGGCGTGGATATGGCCACGCCTGCACCGATCGAGAGCACATTGCGCTTGTTCGAACGTCGGCTCACAGAACTCGAAGAGCTCCTGTTGTAGGGCGTCTGTGTCAGACGCCATGGCGTTTCACAGAAACGCCCTACAATTATCATGAACGCGGCCACTCCGCGTCCTACCATTCCGTTCCATGCAACTGCAAAGCAGCCA
>DATBDI010000002.1:0-7311 GCA_036270025.1 Candidatus Udaeobacter sp.
CGGCGGTTTTGGAATCTCAGATTTTCTCACTACCGGTCTCGACCCGGCGAAACACGGTTGGGACAAGATCAAAGGCATGTTTGAAGTCGAGTACACGATCTTTGCCGGACTGATCGGATCGACATTTATTACAATGTCCACTCACGGCACTGACCAGGACATGGTGCAACGAATGTTGACCGCGCCCGATATTCGCCGCAGCCGGCGTTCCCTGATCATGTCCGGCCTCGCAGACATTCCGATCGTGCTCACGTTTCTGAGCATCGGACTGTTGCTTTGGGTCTATTATCAGGCGCATCCCGATCCCACGCTGCCAAAAACGCCTAACGAGACATTTTGCCATTTCATCTTGTACCAAATGCCCGTGGGCCTCCGCGGACTTCTGATTGCCGGAATCTTTGCGACTGCGATGGGATCGCTGAGTACTGCAATCAATGCGCTGGCGACGAGTTTTACGCGTGACTGGTACGAACCGTACATCAATCCCGGGTCATCGCCGATGCAAAGCTTGCGCGCGGTGCGTTGGGCGACAGTTTGGTTTTCGATTCTGATGATCGTCGTCGCATCGACAACGTCTTACGTCGTCATTGTTTATCCGAAGGTCCGCATCATTCCCATCGTGCTCGGGATATTCGGCTATACGTACGGTTCGCTGCTCGGCGTGTTTCTCTGCGGCATTTTCACCAAACGCCGTGGCAGCAACCGTGGCAACGTCATCGCGATGATCGTCGGGTTTGCGGTCGTCGCAATCCTGAGCGGGCTGCCGAACAACCTGGCAGCTGTTTTCGGTGGCAAACTGTACACGCAGCCAAGCTGGTTGCCGCTGATGGAATTTCCCTGGTGGATCTTTTTCGGCACGGTCGTGACGTTTAGCGTCGCCATTTTGTTCAAGACCGGCCGTGAGCACAGCCCGCCGCCTGTCGGTTAGCACGAACCAAACAAATCAGGAATTTGACTCACGGTGCGTCGCTCATTACTCGTAACGGCGGTTTTTACGTAATTCTCAACCACTCAATTCCCATGGCTCACATCGTCACCGAAAAATGTAACGGATGTAAATTCACGGACTGCGTCGAAGTATGCCCGGTGGCGTGCTTCTACGAGATGGAGAACCAGGTTGTCATTCATCCCGATGAATGCATCGATTGCATGGCATGCGTGGAGGTGTGCCCGGTCCACGCCATCTATGCCGACATGGATTTGCCGCCGGAATTTGCCAAGGATACCGAGTTCAACGCAGTTAAAGCCAACGAAATTAAGGACGCGGGCGGAGAGGCAATCACAGTGCGCAAGGACCCGCTGCCCACCGCGAACGAGCGAAAAGCGGCTTTGGGATATTGAGGAAGCAGCATGAACGCGAACCGATTCGATTTTGAACTGCCGTATGCGTTCAGTGAACTTAAACGCGCGGGTGAATTTCTCTTGCGGCGTGATCGCTCGATACGCTGCTAGATCTTCGGCATCCATTTTCCTCCCTTCCTGCTTTCCTGATTCCAATCTGCGAAATCCGTGGATGATTTATTTGGGACCTGACGGAGCACGTCCCTCCAATTTTTCGCTCGGGAGTTTGATTCCTAAATCACGCAACTGACGGGGATCAACCTCTGCAGGCGACTGGGTCATCAAATCCATGCCGCGATTATTTTTCGGGAAAGCCATAACGTCGCGAATGTTTTGCTCGCCGCAGATCAGCATCACCAGTCGATCGAAGCCGAACGCGATACCGCCATGCGGCGGCGCGCCGAGCCTAAGCGCGCGCAGCAAATGGCCAAACTGTGACTGTTGAGCTTCGGCGCTGATCCCGAGCGCTTCGAACATTTTCGTCTGTAACGCCGGTTCGTAGATTCGCATGCTGCCGCCGCCGATCTCGACGCCATTTAGCACAACGTCGTAGGCTTCCGCACGAATTTCGGGAAATTTCTTGGCGTCAAACAACGCCATGTCCTTAGCCTTCGGCCGCGTGAAGGGATGATGCATCGCGTTCCACTTGTTTTCCTCGGCGCTCCATTCGAACAGCGGAAAATCCGTGACCCAGAGGAAATTCCAGGTTTCAGCGGCAGGCGCGAGCTTTTGGATTTCAGCGATCCGCACCCGCAAGCGGCCGAGCACTTCACAAGCGATTTCCCATTTGTCGGCTGCGAAGAAAACGCAATCGCCTTCCTCGATGTTTAGCTCCAATTGCAGCGCCTTCTTTTCAGTGTCCGAGAAAAATTTCACGATGGGCGATTTCCATTCGCCGTTTTCGACCTTGATGAAGGCGAGCCCTTTTGCGCCGTGCAGTTTGGCGATCTCAGTCAGTTCGTCTGCCTGACCGATTGTGATCCCGGCGAAGCCTTTCGCGTTAATCGCTTTGACAACACCCCCAGCATCGAGCGCGCTGCGAAAAACTTTGAAACTGCTCCCGCCAAAAGTCCCTCCCAGATCGACCAACTCCATTCCAAAACGCCGATCCGGTTTATCACTGCCGTAGCGGCTGACTGCCTCGCGGTACGTGAGCCGGTCGAACGGGGTTTTGATCTCGATATTGCGCGTTGCTTTGAAAATCGCCGCCAGCATTCCTTCGGTGACCGCGAAAATGTCGTCAGGTGTGACGAACGACGCTTCGATGTCGATCTGAGTAAATTCCGGTTGCCGGTCCGCGCGCAAATCTTCATCGCGGAAACACTTCGCAATTTGAAAATATTTCTCCACGCCAGCGACCATGAGGAGTTGTTTGTATTGCTGCGGCGCCTGCGGCAGCGCGTAAAATTTTCCAGGCGTGATCCGGCTTGGCACGAGGAAGTCGCGGGCGCCTTCCGGTGTACTCTTGGAAAGAATGGGGGTCTCGACCTCGACGAAGCCCTCGCTACTGAGATAATCGCGCGTCGCTTTCGCGGCTGCATGGCGCAAACGAAGATTGCGCGCAATCCGCGGCCGGCGCAGATCGAAGTAGCGATACGTCATCCGCAAATCTTCATTCTGCGGGTCGGCATCCAGTGGAAACGGGAGCGTGTCGGAGCGATTTAGAATTCGCAGTTGGCTCGGAATGATTTCGATGTCGCCGGTCGCGAGGTTTGGATTTTCCGTGCCCGCGGGGCGCGGGGCGACTCGCCCCGCAACTCGAATCACGTCTTCGTGCCGGAGCGTGTGTGCTTCCTTCGCCAGCTCGGCGTTTTCCTCAGGCCGAAATACAACCTGTGTCAGGCCTTCGCGATCGCGCAGGTCAATGAAAACGACGCCGCCGTGATCGCGCGTGACGTTCACCCAACCTGCAAGGGTGACTTCCTGACCGATGTCGCCCTTGCGAAGTGAATTGCAATGGTGCGTGCGATACATGTGATGCCGAGAATACGGCCTCACTCTGGGCGAAGTGGACAGCCGCGCAAGCGATTAGCTGTGGAGCGCGCGCGTCTCGCGTGCAGACGCCAGTCCGGCTCCGGACCGAGCGCGTTCTCGCGATCGCGAACTTATCTGGATTGCGAAAACACGGGCCGCGACGATGTGTTGCGGAAGCCTGTTTCGGCGCGACGCCGAAACCAACACGCGGGACGCGTGCGCTCCCCAGCATCCTGACTTCCTACCGCAGCTTAGACCCCATATACACAGCGAGATCTTCGTGTGGGACGAGTTGCTGCTCGCCAGTCGCCATTTCTTTTACTTTCACTTGCGGCCATTCGTCGCCAAAAAGAATCGCCACGCGTGCGCCCAATTCCTCCGCCGCTTGAAACTGCCGTCCGACCTTTGTTGGCGTGAGCGGGTAATCGACACGGTAGCCGCGATCGCGGAGTTGCTGGATCTCCTTTAGCGCGTCGGCTCGGCGGTCCTCTTTTGCGATAACGACGTAAATGTCCAGATTTTTGTCGTCGGTAATTGCTTTCTGTACCGTCGTACGGGCGGTCGGGATCTCGTGAATCAACTCGCCGAGCACGACGTCGCCCATGGCAAAACCAAGCGCGGGCAGCGACACGGAATTATCGCTGAGTTGCGCGATCAGATTGTCATACCGTCCGCCCCCTGCGATCGCCCGGAATTTTCCGGCGCGATCGAACACCTCGAACACCACTCCGGTGTAATAGGCGAGGCCGCGAACGATGCTGACATCGATGGCAACGAAGTCGGCGAGTCCGCGAGCGCGCAGTCCGTCCACGAGCTGCTCAAGCTTTGCGCTTTTATCACCGCTTTTCAGCGTGGCGAAAACAGGATCGGCAAGTGATCCCAGTTTTTCGGTGGTTTTCTCGCGCGATTCACGTGCAGATCGATCAATGACCTGGAGTACCTCGCCCCAACGGTCGGGCTGCACATTTTCTCTACTCAGGAAATCCGTCCAGAATTCGCGATCGCTGATTCGGATGACGAAATCTTGTTCGGTGAACCCGAACTGCCGCAGGACATCAATGCACAGCGCCACGAGGTCGATGTCAGCGGCGAGATCGGTTTCGCCGATGATATCGCAGTTCAGCTGAAAATGTTCGCGCAACCGGCCGCGCTGTTGTTTTTCATACCGAAAGAATTGGCCGATCGAGAACCATTTCAGTGGTTTCTTGAACTGACGCTCTTGCGCAGCGACGATGCGAGCCAGCGTGGGCGTCAGCTCCGGCCGCAACGCGACTTCGCGGTCGCCCTTGTCGGTAAAGTTGAAGAGTTGTTCGACGATTTCCGGGCCGCTCTTTTTTTTGTACAGCTCGGTTGGTTCAAGGAGAGGGCCCTCCCATTCTACAAAGCCGTAGCGCCGGGCCACCTCACGCCAGCGCGCAAAGATGTAGTTTCGTTGTGCGCAGTCCGCGGGCACGAAGTCACGAAATCCGGGCAGGGTCTGCATAAAACGTCGCGTCAACGTGCTTTAGCACAGGATTGTGAATTACCGAGGAGAGGGCAACCGAGCGAGGCGGAAAATACGAATCGAAGGTGCAACGGGGTGAGTTCCGGCATGGATAATCCGTTACATGCACGAAGGAGCACATCCGTTCAATGAAAACAGAGGGACAAATATGAAACAAACGAGATTGGCAAAAATCCTGGTGGCGGCAGCCATCTGTGTGGCTGCAGTTGGATTAGCGGTCGCGCAAACGACAACGACTACGACGAGCACGGACCCCGTAACAGGGACGACCACTACTCGGCAGACAACGACCAGCTCTGCGGGCAGAATCGTGACATACACGCCGGATTCGGATTACTTTATGTTCCGAACAACGCCAGAAGCGGTCCCCGTGCGGTACTACTACAACAAAGAGACAACCGTCCTGGATCCAGATGGCCGGGTCGTAACCTGGTCAGCGGTTCGTCCGGACGTGCCGGCGACGGTGTATTATTCAACCGTGGGCGACAGGGTCATCGTGCGCAAAGTAGTGTTGGCCCAGCCGGCCACTGTTATTAAGCGGGAGGAAACAACCACCACTACAACGGTGAGGCCGTAACGAAGTTGTTGTTTTGCTAGAACTCAAAGCGCCCGCGAAAAAATTTCGCGGGCGCTTTTTTTGCAGTTCGACCGCTGTAGCCACCGGCCTGTGGCCGGTCGAGTTCGCTGATGCATTCACAAGTCGACACGGCCCACAGGGCCGTGTTCACAGAAGCGCGCGGCAGAACGCCAGGTGCGCTGAGACAGCGCACACTACAGCCGCCAAAAGATTGTAGTGTTCGCTGTCCCCAGCGGAAAAAGAGCGATCAGTCGAGCCGGTTTCCACTTGCCTGGTTCTCACGTAAATTTGCAGACGCGTGGCTGCATCGAAAAAAGAGAAACCGGATCTGCAGAAAAAAGTGCACGAAGTGCCACATAAGCCGGGTGTGTATTTGATGCGCGACCGGTTTAATCGTGTGATTTACGTCGGCAAGGCACGCGATCTGCGCAAGCGCGTCGGTTCGTATTTCCTGCCATCGAAACTGGCTCAGGCGGATTTGAAAACACGCGCCATGCTGGAGGCGACATGGGATTTTGAAACCCATACGGTTCGCAGCGAAGCGGAATCAGTTTTGCTGGAGGGCAAGCTGATCAAGGAATATCGGCCCCGTTACAATATTTCGTTTCGGGACGACAAACGGTTTCTGCTGGTGAGAGTGGATCTGTCGGAAGAATGGCCGCGTTTTCGATTGTCCCGATTCAAAAAGGACGACGGCAGCCTGTACTTCGGCCCGTACGCACACGCAGGCGCGCTGCGGCAGACATTGAATTTCATGCGCAAAAAATTCGGGGTGCTCACGTTCGGAAGGGGCGCGCCGACGGAGCGGGAATTGAAGTCCGCGACATACCAGGTACCGGTGCGCTTGAGCGAGATCAACGCCGAACAATACCGCGAGCGCGTCGCGCAGGCGTGTGACTTTCTCGAAGGGCATTCACGCGAGATGATCGCGACGCTTGAAGCTGAGATGCACAAGGCCGCGGAGAAAATGGATTTCGAAAAAGCGGCCGAGCTTCGCAACATGGTCGCAGACCTGCGGCAAACGACGAGACCGATGCGTCGATTTACCCGCGTCAGTTTACCGAGCTCAATCGATCCCATGGCGGATGTGCAGGCATTGGCTGACGCACTGCAACTGCCTCGGGTCCCGCAGATCATGGAGTGTTTCGATATTTCGAACATTTCTACGACGCATGTGGTCGCCTCGATGGTTTGTTTCCGCAACGGCGTACCGGATAAGAACTGTTACCGTCGCTATCGCGTGCGCACAGTTGAAGGGCAGGATGATTTTGCCAGCATGGCGGAAGTCGTTCGGCGCAGGTATTCGCGCGTGCTGCTTGAAGCACGCGAAATGAACTCCGATGCGGCGGAGTTCTCGCAGGAAAACGCATTGGACGCGATGGAGCGTTGTAGGGCGACCGCTTCGGTTGCCGAGTCCGCGCCTGGCAAGCGGAGCGCTTGCCCTACAACCGCACCGCAAGCCGGAGCCTCGCGCTACGTTAGTCTCCCGGACCTCATCATTGTCGACGGGGGAAAAGGCCAGCTCTCAGCCGCTTGCCGCGAATTGCAGCGGTTAGGATTGCACGAGCTTCCGATCATCGGCCTGGCGAAAGAGCGCGAGGAGATTTATCGGCCCGGCCGAGCCCTGCCACTGCGGCTACCAATGGATTCACCGGCCTTGCGTTTGCTCCAGCGGATCCGCGATGAGGCACACCGGTTTGCAAACGCGTATCACCAGTTGCTTATGAAAAAACGGATCGAGGAAAGTATTCTCGACGATTGTCCCGGTGTGAGCCAGAACCGGAAGAACTTGTTGCTCCGGCGTTTTGGGTCCGTGAATCGCCTGCGCAAAGCAAGTGTTGAAGACATTGCCTCGACTGAAGGGATCGGCCGCAAGCTGGCCGACGACCTGCATCGATTCCTGCAAAGCCATTGA
>DATBDI010000003.1:0-3590 GCA_036270025.1 Candidatus Udaeobacter sp.
GAAGGAAAGCTTGAAGTTGGCAAAGGTCCAGTGCGCACCGGCGTGACCGCGATCATCCCGCGCGGACACGATTCGCTGAACGACCCGGTTTACGCAGGCGTTTTCTCGCTCAACGGCAATGGTGAAATGACCGGCACCGCATGGGTGGAAGAAAGTGGTTTTCTGGAAGGGCCAATTGTCATCACGAACACGCACAGTGTCGGTGTCGCGCGGGATGCAGTAATCAAATGGCGAATCAACCACGGCGCAGCCGATAAGACCGGCTACTGGTGGAGTCTGCCGCTCGCCGCCGAAACCTGGGATGGCTGGCTTAACGACATCAATGGCTTCCATGTGAAGCCCGAAGATGTCTGGCACGCGCTTGATACTGCGCATGGCGGTGCACCTGAAGAAGGCAGCGTTGGCGGTGGAACGGGAATGATTTGTTATGAGTTCAAAGGCGGTAATGGAACAGCCTCGCGCACGATCGATCTCCGAGCTTCGAAAGACGCTGCATCACGAAGTTTCGTTGTCGGCGTGTTTTTGCAGGCGAACTTCGGTCGGCGCCCTCAACTCACGATCGCTGGTGTGCCAGTCGGCAAAGAGATTCCCGGCGAAGTTTACAAGGAGGAAAGCGGCTCGTGCATCGCAGTGGTTGCGACTGACGCGCCGCTGCTGCCAAATCAATTGAAGCGACTCGCGCGTCGCGTGTCGCTGGGGCTCGCCCGCACCGGCACAATTTCCGGGAACGGCTCCGGCGATTTGTTTGTCGCATTTTCAACTGCGAATCCGAACGTCGCGAATCCAGATCAAATCACGCACAACGTGGAAACTATCCCCAACGATCTGATGGATCCGCTATTCGCAGGTGTTGTAGAAGCGACGGAAGAAGCCGTCGCAAATGCGTTGGTCGACAACCACTCAATGACCGGTCGCGACAATCATCGCGTCGAAGCGCTCCCGCACGATCGCCTCCGCGAAATCGTGAAGCGCTTCCTCCGTTGAATGGTAATTGGCTCGCGAAACACTGTAGCCACGGCCCTGTGGGCCGTCCTCCGGTGTAAAATGCAGCCCGGGCGCGGGACCGGCCACAGGCCGGTGGCTACAACGTTTGTGAGAGCGCCCTAGATCAGCGCGTTCGCCACAGGCACAACTCTTTCATCACAGCGATCTGGAGCACGTGGAGCGTTAACTTCTCCGTGCCCTCCTGCGCCTGTGCCGGCTGACTATCGACAAACACCCTGAGATCGCGCTTTTGGTTTTCAACGAAGTGATCGAAAGCCTCTCTGTCGATCTGTTATTTCGTCGCTTGCTGAATAGCTGTTGGGTCGTCGAGCAAAATCCATTCGACCACCGAGAGCGGCAGGCTGCCGTTCTTGATCAAGTCATCGTGAAACTGGCCGAGGCGGAAGTTTTCGCCTTGGCGATCCTTGTAGCGACCGAGCAAATTCATGATCTGCCACTTGCCGGTGATGTAGCTGATCTTTTGAGTCGGGCTTGAGGCTGCTCCGGCTGCTTCGCCTTCGGCTGCTTCACGGTCCAAGCCGCCTGCCTCCATAAAATATTTAACGGCTTGTTCGAAACTCCACCGGCCGGTGTGAAGGTTTACGTCTACGCCGATCCGAGCAGCACGATATCGCGACAAGCGCAGGATTTGTCCCTGCGCCGGCGAATTGTTCGGATAGAGACCGGTGCGCATCAACATCTCTTCACCGTATAATGCCCAGCCTTCGACGAACACGCTGTCCTCGTGCTGACGCCGAATCTCGTCACTCAGGTGATTTGCGATCGAAAGCTGCAGAAAATGTCCGGGGATTCCTTCGTGTCCCAGGATTGGACGGGGATCTTCAATCGCCGCGCGAATGTAGAAGTTCTTGGAGTCGGGGTTGTAGCTGGGAATAAAAAAGAACCCCGTCGGGTCTTTGTCGTAGACGCCGGGAGGATTCATGAAGCCGCCCGGGCTGGTGGGCTTGAAAGCCTCCGGCAACTGTCGAATTTGGAACGGCCCGAGATAATCCGGCAGCGTGACAAGATCGTGCTCCTTCAAGAAGTTGATCATCTCGGCTTCGCGACTCTCATACGCTTTTAAGAACGACTCCTGATCAGGCGGGACATTTGCCGCACGTTTGGGATCGGGGTCGGCGAGTTTCGGATCGGGCAGGAGCGCCTCCAACGCGCGATAACGGGCCAGCTCGGCGCGGCCAATCATTTCCACTTCAGAGGCGCTGAGCGGCAAAAGCAAAACGTGCTTTAGATAGTAATTGTAATTCGCTTCGCCCATTGGCGAGAAGTCCACCATTTTCGGCAGACGCTTCTCCAGTTCGTCGGCATACCCATGTATGGCCACGAGCGCTGCATCCCGCGACTTCACGAAATCGTCGTGCTCGTTAGACGCAAGGTCGACATCGAGCTCCATCAAGCTTTTGTTCAAAAGCGGATCAATCGAGCGCGCCGATTGGATTGCAAGTTGCGCGTAGAGCTTTACGGGATTTTGCAAATTGCTCACGCCCTGCTTCAGCAGCGCGGGCATTTGCTTGAGTCGGGCCGTGGCGGCCAGCGCGCGTTTTCGCGGCGTGTCGTAATCCTTTTTCAGCAGTGAAAAAATCGCATTCGTGCACTCGCTTGTGTAAACCTGCGGATTTGTCTGCTCGAATTTCAGGACGCGATCGCCGAAGTCGACATTCTCCAGTTGCGCCCGGAACAGAATCCAATCGATGCGCGCATCCTTTGGCCAATTGTCGGTTTTCATGGTGCGCACTTTATCCAGCAGCGAACGCACGTGCTCCGCGCGCTCGGCGATCTTTGCCGGCGAATAATCCGTCAGCCTGTCGTCCCATGAGTGCAGGCCGGCCTCGCTGCTGCGGACCGGATAATTTTCGTTCCGCCAGGCGTAGTACTCTTCAGCCATCTTGCGCAGAACCGCTGGGTCGGCGCCCTGATTTTTAAATGCGTCCGCGTTAATGCTCGGCGTGGACTTGGTGATCAACGCCTTATTCGAGACATCCGGATTCCGCGTGGATTGGGACTGCGCACGGCCAATTCTCACGTCCACAGCGAGCAAGATCGCAGCGAATACGAACGTGCTTGTCACACGCATGTCGGCAAATGTAACGCGGCGTGCTGAATCGCAAAGCCCAATCCTACTAGCCGTCGCCCTGTGGGCGACGCTTCGCGCAGCAAAGCGGCTACAAGAGCGACTATTAGCGAAGCTTTCGTTCCTGTTGCTCGAGCTCCTTCTGCAACTGTTCTTTCAGATGGCGGCGCGCGGCTTTCTTGATAGCCCGCCTCTCAGCTGCGACTGCTTGCTTCTCCGCCTGGCGCTCTCGGCGTGTTCGTGGTTCAATGGAATGCGCGACGTGCGTGATCTTCGGCCGCCTGGCACCGATGTGTCGCTCGTTCGGTTTGGCGTACGGATCCACGGAGAATCTTACTGCTGCATTGTCATTTTGCCTTCGTCATTCATTCGACATTCGACATTCGTGCTTCGGCATTTCACAATTCGTGTTCACCTGTTGCGCTGCATCTTAGCCACGACAGTTGGGTCGGTAACACATGAAAAGCCTTGGAATCATCGGCGGCCTCGGGCCGGAAAGCACGATCGACTATTACCA
>DATBDI010000004.1:0-11108 GCA_036270025.1 Candidatus Udaeobacter sp.
TATTAATGAGGTATTGCTGTGGCCCCTCGAAATAGGGCCAATCCCTGGCGTTGTCGCTGGCCGTTACGGTCGAACCCAGGACAAGCGCGATTGCTGCGACCAACATTGCCTTTCTCATGCTTGAAGGTAGACAACCCAAACTTTGTCGGCGTTCGAAGTGACAGAAGTAGGCAGAGCGGCTCCGCCGCCGGCCGGTTGAGATTTTGAGCGGTAGCCTGCGCCAATCGCTGAAACACAGCCCCAAACCCCAGCTGGCTTTCCTTGAGATTGTGGGATCGATAGTCGCGAAATCCAGCTGACTGTTGCAATCCGCGATTCGAAATCTACAATCTGAATCTTCACGGGGTCTTAGCTCAGTTGGTAGAGCGCCTCAATGGCATTGAGGAGGTCAGGGGTTCGAATCCCCTAGGCTCCACTTAGCACGGCGCGCACTCGCCGCCACGCTTCTCAAAAAGATGGCTGCGAGCTCAGGATCTGGGCGGTAACAATGGCGTAACTTTTCTCAGGAGGCCGGCCATGCCATCACGTTCGATTGTATGGTATGAAAACAATGAATGAAAACCCCGCAACCGTTTCTCCTCGAATTGAAAATGATCAGTCAAACCAATCACCAGAAAGCGTCAGCCGTTCGAAGAACCGGATGAGCCGCCGTTCGTTCCTGGGCAAATCACTCGCCGTTGGGGCAGGAACGATGGGAGTAGGACTCATGGCAGAGACGGCCAGAGCAAGCGGTGATATTACGCAAGGTGACATTGCGATCCTGCGCTGGCTGGCGGCTGCCGAGATCATCGAAACCGATCTCTGGCAGCAGTACAACGAGCTCGGCGGCATTCAAGACAGCGAGGTGCCGGGTGGTAGTGGCAACGAGGCGTTCACCGAAGCCCTTGAAGTACTCGATGAGGACATGCCTGTATACGTGCATGACAACACCGACGATGAGATCAGCCACGTCGCCTTTTTGAACGGCTTTCTTACTTCAATCGGCGCACAGCCAGTGAATTTCGATGCTTTCCGGACGCTTCCCAGCAGCCAGGCAAGCGGCGCTCAGAAAATCGGCCGGCTAACAAATCTCATGCGTAACAACATAGACACCAGTTGGTATCTGCGTTATCGCAGCGCGCACAATCCGGACTTCAATTTCGTGTTTCCGCAATTCATAAATATCTCGAACCGGCCGGCAATTCCTCCAACCGATTTGCCTTCGGGGTCGGACGAGATTCAAGCGATTGCCAACACCGCTGCGTTCCACTTTGCGGCCATTGAACAGGGAGGTTCAAGCCTCTACACAGCGCTCGCGCTGAGGGTCACCAATGTCACAGTGCTCAGGATTGTTGTAAGTATCGGCGGCGCGGAGGTGAACCATTTCGCAATCTGGCATGACAAGGCTGGAAACGCACCGGAAGTGACCATCCCCGGGCCGGGCGGAGTGAGCTTTCCGGACCTGGAAGATTTTGAAGGCAACGAGAGCCGGCAAAATAATTTGATCATGCCCGAGCCGTGTACGTTCATTGATCCAGCACTGCCAGTTTGCGCCGTCATCCGGCCGTCATTGATTCCGAACGCCGGAGCGGTACACGCGCTTCATGCCTTCGCCGGTTCAGGTGCGTTTTTAGGACAGTCGCAGGCATTCCTGAACATTCTAAGCGATTTGGCCAGTCGCGCTGACGCTGCCCAAAGACAGTTGTAATCGAGAAGGTACCACTTGCCACAAAGGTGCTGGCGTTGGGGCGAGAGCCGCTGACGACATGGTTGTAGCCATTGGATCCGCCGTTTGCTCTTTGGCGAACAGTCCTGCTCCGGAAAGTGTTGCCTGTTCTGCTCAAGTTGCGCAACATCGGTGGCGCAACGGGTTTCCATGTGACGCTGCCATCGATTTCATGCACAAGACCAACTCAATTGTCATGCGCGCGCGGAAGACGGCGATCTTCGAAACGGCTGCAGACCTGGAGTTGTGGCCGAAAATTCTTCCTCACTATCGCTACATCAGATTTCTTGAGCGCGCGCCAGATCGCAACGTCGTAGTGATGGCGGCGCGGCGTTCGGGCATTCCAATCTCGTGGACGTCAGAGCAAATTATCGATCGCGACAAACTCGAAATTCATTTCCATCATCTGAAGGCGTGGACGAAAGGTATGCGCGTGGTCTGGACTTTTTCTGACACACCTGATGGCGTACTTGTAAGCATCTCGCACGATATGCGCTTTCGCGTGGCTGTGTTGGCGCCAATCGTCGATCTGATTATCGGCGATTTCTTCATTCACAACGTGGCGAACAAGACGTTGCGGTGCATGAAAGCGTACATCGAAGCGCAGACAACCAAAGTACCCGCATGAGCCGTCGGCGCGCTGTTATTACCGGAATTGGGCCACTCACCTGTGTCGGCAAAGGACGAGAAAATTTCTGGAATGGGATTCTGTCGCAAAAGAGTGGCGTTGGCAGCATCACAAGCTTTGATCCGGGCGTGTTCCGCGTGCGCTGCGCCGGCGAGATTGCCGATTGGAATCCGGAAGATTTTTTCTCGCCACAGCGCCTGAAGCGGCTGGACCGCTACGCTCAATTTGCTGTGGTCTCGGCAAAGTTCGCGCTGGATGACGCAGGCATCGAGTGCTCGCGTGAAAACCCGCAGGACCGCGTTGGTGTTAGCTTCGGCACCGCGTTGGGCGGCGTCTGCAAAGCTGAGGAACAATACATCAGGTATTTGAAAAAGGGCGCGCGCGGCGTTCAACCGACGCTCGCCGTTCAAGTCTTTGGTGGTTCAGCGCACTCAAATATCGCGATTGAGTTTGGTTTTCGCGGCGTGGGCACAACAAATTCAAATAGTTGTGCCAGTGGCACCGTATCGGTGGGCGAAGCGCTGCGATACATTCGAGACGATTTTGCGGACGTAATGGTTGCCGGCGGAGCTGAAGCACCGCTGACAGCAATTACGATCGGGGCATTTGATATCATCAAGACGATGAGCAGATGGGCGGGCGAGCCGGCCCTCGCTTGTCGCCCATTCGATCTCGAACGCGATGGTTTCGTAATGGGTGAAGGCGCGGCTTCGCTGGTGATCGAGGAACTCCAACACGCCCAAGCCCGGGGCGCCCGCATTTACGCAGAAGTGCTCGGGTACAGCTTGAACAACGATGCGTTCCACATGACGACGCCGCTGCCGAGCGGCGATTCATGCGTGCGCGCGATGCGCGAAGCGCTCGCGGACGCTCAATTGCCGGCCGAGCGGATCGACTACATCAACGCGCACGCCAGTTCCACCCAGCTCAATGACAGCGCCGAGACAGCGTCGATTAAACAAGTATTCGGCGAACGGGCGAAGGGAATTCCTGTTAGCGGAACGAAAGGTTATTATGCGCATCCGCTGGGCGCGACCGGCGCGATCGAAGCTGCGCTTTGCGCGCTTGCACTGGACCAGCAATGGATTCCGCCAACGATCAACCATCGTAATTCTGATCCCGCATGCGATCTCGACATTGTGCCGAATCAAGGACGCGCTGCGCCGTTGAGTTACGTGATGAGCAATTCGTTCGGATTCGGCGGGATTAACGCCTGTGTGATTTTGGGAAGAATTCACAACTAAACGCTTGTCATCCCGAGTCGCGCAGACGACGAGGGACCTCGCAATCGAAGCTTTCGACACGCTCGCTAAATTGGATGATCAATCATCCTGTGCGAGGTCCTTCGCTCCGCTCAGGATGACACGCGGTTTCAATTCTGGCTCGTTCGTGCAGCAAATCAGGCCGATTTTCTCGCGTGCGCTTGATTGCCTGTTCTCTGCGCCACTTCGCGATCTCCGCGTGATTTCCGGAAAGCAAAATCTCTGGAACCTTCCAGCCGCGAAATTCGGCAGGCCGTGTGTACTGCGGGGCTTCCAGCAGCCCACCCCCGAAACTGTCGTCGACGGCGGACTGCTCGTGGCCGAGCACGCCTGGCAGCAGCCGCACGATTGCATCAACAACAACAACCGCGGCAATCGCCCCGTTGGTCAGCACGTAATCACCGATCGAAATCTCATAATCAATCAGATGTTCGACCACGCGATAATCAACTCCTTCGTAATGTCCGCAAATGATGATGAGATGTGATTGTTGTGATAACTCCTTCGCGGTTTCTTGATCAAACCGACGCCCAGCTGGCGACATTAACAGGATTTGCGATTTACGATTGGAAAGCCCGGCCGCCGCTTCGCGTGCGTTACGGGCGATTTGCGATTTCAGGTCTTCCACCGCCGCAAAAATCGGCTCCGGCTTCATGACCATCCCCTGCCCTCCGCCAAACGGGGTGTCATCGACCACGTGATGTTTGTCGGTCGTCCAATCGCGAAGATTATGGATCTGAAGCTCCACGATGTTCTTCTCTTGTGCGCGCCTCATCATGCTCTCGCTCAAAGGAGCGCGGCAGATTTCCGGAAAGAGCGTGACGATGTCAATTTTCATTCGGAAGAAAACGTCGAACGACGAACGTCCAACGTCCAACACCAAAACTGTAGGGCGTTTGACTCGTTCGCTCCCGCTCACTCGGCCTTTGGCCTGCCCGTCTATGTCGCTCGGCGCCCGCCGGTTCCATTCTCTGAACTCCGAAAGCTTCGGAGCTGACACAGGCGCCCTACAACTACCCAGGGCCTATTCGATAATTTCGAGAATAGCGCGCTGGCCGTGACGCGCCGCGGAACTAGCCAGCAATGCGCGAATTGCTTGAATGGTTTGTCCGCCACGCCCGATCACCCGGCCAACATCGCCCCGTCGAAGCTGCAGCTTGAACACAGCAGTTCTGCCGTTTGGAATCTCTGTCAGCACCATGTCGTCTGGAAATTCAATCAGCTGACGGATGACAAACTCCAGAAACTCCCTCATGCACAAAGAGTAATGGAGAATGAACACGAATAAACACGAATTTCGGCCGGCAAGACCCGCTGCGCTGAGGACAGCGCACGCTACAGCCCGCTGAATAACCGAGCGGGTATTTAGGCTGACGCCTCAGGCGACGTCGGCGGCGGTGAAGCCTGCTCTTGACTCGATTCCGAAGCCGCGCGCTCTGCTTGGGATACAGGCTCCGCAGCCGCTGCACTTTTCTTGTTCTTCTTAATCAAGCTCCGCACGGTGTCCGACGGTTGGGCGCCTTTGCTGATCCAGTATTCGGCCCGTTCAAGTTTCAATGAGCTGTTGTGCCCCGCCACTTTGGGATCGTACGTGCCGATGATTTCGATAAATTTGCCGTCGCGCGGGCTGCGGCTGTCTGCCACGACAACTTTGTAATACGGGCGATTTTTCGCCCCTTCTCTTCTCAATCTAATTGAAACTGCCATATCAAGCTTTCGTTCGCGCCAGTTGTGCCATCATTTTTTTCATTTTGCCCGCGCTCTTCATCATCTTTCTCATCTGATCGAAGCGCCGCAGCAACTCGTTTACCTCTGTGACAGTGGAGCCGCTTCCGCGCGCGATCCGCTGACGTCGCCGCGCATTGAGAATGTCGGGGCGCGTCCGCTCTTGCTTCGTCATCGAAAGCACGATGGCTTCCGTGCGCTTCAGCTGCTTCTCGTCAATCGAGAGGCCCGGCACATTACTCATGCCGGGCAACATGCCAAGGATATTCTCTAGCGGCCCCATCCTTCGCATCATTTTGAACTGCGCCAGGAAATCGTTGAAGTCGAATGACGCGGTGCGCAGTTTGCGTTCAAGCTGAGCGGCGTCTTCAGCTTCGATCGCTTCGGCGGCTTTCTCCACCAGGCCAACCACGTCGCCCATTCCCAGAATGCGGCCCGCAAGTCGCTCTGGAACGAACATTTCAAATTGATCGAGCTTTTCGCCGGTGCCGGCGAATTTGATTGGGCGATGCGTTACTTCGCGCATCGACAACGCTGCGCCGCCGCGCGCGTCGCCATCAAGTTTGGTCAAAATAATCCCTGTGATCGACACAGCGTCGTTGAAATGCGTCGCGACGCTGACCGCCTGCTGACCGGTCGCCGCATCAACGACAAGCAAAGTTTCCTGCGGCTGCAAAAATTCCTTTAGCTGCTTCAGCTCCTGAATCAGCGCCTGATCGATTTCCTGCCGGCCCGCTGTATCGAAGATGTAAATCGGCCGCGCACCCTCCGGCTTCACGTCATCGAGCGCTCCCGTTGCGGCGCGTTGCACGTTTGTTTCCCCCGCTTTGGGAGCAGCGACCGGCACGCCAATTTGTTCGCCAAGCATTACGAGTTGCTCGACGGCTGCGGGTCGTTGCAAATCGCACGCCACCAGCACCGGTGAATAATCCTGTTTCTGTAAAAAGCGCGCCAGCTTTGCCGAGGACGTAGTTTTGCCCGAGCCATTCAGGCCAACGATCAAAATACGGCCTCCGGGTTGGAGCTGAAGCGGCACGGAATCACCTCCGAGTAACACAGCCAACTCCTCGTGGAAAATTTTTACGATCTGTTGACCCGGCGTAATGCTCCGAAGAACTGCTTCTCCAAGCGCCTTGTCCTTGACACCGGCAATGAATCTTTTGGCGACCTGAAAATCGACGTCCGCTTCGAGCAACGCCAGCCGCACCTGACGTAACGCAGCGTCAATGTTGGACGCGCTGATGACGCCGTGCCCGCGCAGGTCTTTAAAAATTTCCTGAAGCTTATCGCTGAGTTGTGAAAACATACCCCAAAATGCGCTGCGTTATTCAGGAGGGACGATCTTTCACCTACGGCGGCGCTGGAAAGCTGCCGTTTTCCTTTGCTTCGCAGCTTATTTCTTTGCAGTCGGCGTGCCGGCCGGCGGTGCGCCCGGCGCAGCTTGTTCAATTCCGAAGGTCCAATGCGCTTCGACCCTCTTGCCTTCTGATTTCGCGCTGACGATTACGGTGCACGATTTGTCGCGCAGTTTTTGCGAGACTTGATAGGACACCGTCCCCGTTTTCGGATCGAAGCTGGCCGGAACAACGCCAAGGCCGCTTACGCGCATTTGCACACTGCTGGGATCGATCTGTCCGACTCCGCTGAGATTCGCTTTAATTAACGGAAGCGCAGTCCGTACCGTGTCGCCATCTGCTGGTTGCGTCGAAAGATCTTTCGCGCCCACTTCGGCCACCGCGACTCCGCCGCTCGTGGGAGCGCCAATCATTTTGATCGCATCAGCAAACACCTTCGGCTTGTTCGCTTCAATCGCGTAACGGCCGATCGAATCCATCGGCGAAGTAAAGGTGATCGGTTGACCGTACACGGTAAACATCGCTTCGTAACCGGCATTTCGGGCAAGCTCTTTCACGTTTTCGTTGTAGTTCCCGAACGGAACGGCGAAACAATTCACTTTGATGCCGAGTCGCTGCTCAAGGAGTTGCTTGGAGCCGACCACTTCGTTTTGCACCCATTGTTGGTACTGCGGACCAGTTAACTTTGTTCTGGCTCGCTTACCGCCGGAACTAATGAGCATTATGTTGTGGCCTTCGCGCAAGTCCTGGTGCGTTGCGGAGTGGGCTTGAATATCGACGCCGTTGTCGCGCATGTCCGCGAGCTGTTCCCAGGTAATCGCTTCCCCGCCGCCCAGTGACCCGCCGCGCACGCCTTCGGTGTAGATGAACATTGTGACTGGGTAGCCGTATTTCTTCAACATGGGCCAGGCCACTTCGTATTGCGATTTCCAGCCATCATCAAACGTAATAACCGCGCAGCGAGGCGGTATGCTCTTCTCTCCGCGCTTCCATGCGAGCAAATCCTGCATTGAGATGACCGTGATTCCGCGGTCTTTCAATTCTTTCATCTGCGCTTCAAACGCAGCAGGCGTGATCTCGGTGCCCGGAAAGCGGACCTTGTCGACTAAACGATGGTAACAAAAAATAATCACCTGGGCCGTTTGATCGACCACCGGCTTATTGATTTTGGGAGATGCCGCCGCTGCAGCGGCGCCCGGGCTTGCCGCGGCCGTTGTCGTACCGGCGGCCGGGGATGAGCCACTCGTGGCCTGGGCATTTTGCGAAGCGTTCTCCTGCTTTTTGCACATCGAAAGGTTGAGCGCCAGCAGCAGCGGAACAATTGCAAATCTGATCATAATGAAAGTGGTAAGGCATTAAGCACGACCGCGCAAAAGACAAGTGATTTTATATGGAATTTACGAAAACATGAACGCGCGGCGCAGTCGCACAGTCTCAATTGCCCTTGCGGTATAAACGTTCTTGTGGAGGGGCCGTTTCGCTACTAAATCCATGATCTCGACCTGGGTAAATCGCACCATTGTCGTCGGAGTTATCGCTTTGCTGCCTGCCTGCGCGGGGGTTCGAACGGGTAAAGTCAAAGACACATCCAAGACTTTTGCTGCGGTCGTCGTAGATGCCGGACATGGCGGTAAAGACAGCGGCGCATCCAGGCGCTACAGCCCGCCCGAAAAAATCGTTACTCTCGATGTTGCTCAGCGTGTAAATCGGAAATTACGCGAATCACAGCTGAAAACCGTGATGACCCGCGCCTCGGATGTCTTCATTCCTCTGGATGACCGTGTGGCAATCGAGAATGCACAGAAAAACGCAATCTTTGTCAGCATCCACTTTAATGATTCGCGCCGTCGCGGCGTTCGCGGGTTCGAGACATACTATCATTCAGCTGCCTCCTTCGATCTGGCGAGTCGGATTCAATCAAAACTGATGACGATCCCGAATTCAGCTAACCGTGGAGTGCACACTGCGGACTTTCGCGTGCTGCGCAATGCGACTTGTCCAGCTGTGTTGGTGGAATGCGGATTTCTAAGCAATCGCGCGGAAGGCAATCAGACGCGCGACTGGGAATACCGTGAGTTGCTAGCGGACAGAATTGCGGAAGCCATTATTGAGCAGCGCTACGGCTCCGGTGTGTATCACGCTTCACCGCACGTTGCGCTCGAATCGGTGCAGTCGGAATCTTCCGTTGGCGGCACCGAGATCGCTCCGGCCGCACGACGCCCTTAAAATTCTTTTCCACGCTGTTCCGGGCCAATTGCGGCGAGCAGGATCAACGCGAGAAAGATTACGACCGTGAAGAGGGCTAGCGCCTTTGCATAATCCGGGTGCCCGTTTGCGTCACGGAAATGATGCGCCAACTGCGCTTCGACGACAGCTGTATTGGCTGCGAACAAATTTCCAAGTTGATAAGCAAATCCCGGAAAAGTGCCGCGCACGGCCGATGGTGAAAGCTCGTTGAGATGCACGGGCACAATTCCCCATGCGCCTTGGACCATGAATTGCATCGCAAAGCCGCCGACGACTAAAAGCGTGAAGCCCGGCGAGAAAACCCACAACGGAATCAGCACCAGGCCGAATGCAGCAGTCAAAATAATCGATCGACGGCGCCCCCACTTTTGCGAGAGATGGCCGACCACAGTTCCACCACAGATGGCGCCGAAAGCGTAAATGATCCCCGTGGCCGCCTTTTGTGTGACTCCGTAGTGGCGTTGTTCGCCCAGAAAAGTTTGGTACATGTCCTGGGTCCCGTGCGACATCGCATTGAAGGCCGTCATTAGCAAAATGACATAAAGAAAAAGTGCCCAGTGGCGTTTGAGCACAATCAGCGCGTCGCTCCAAAAATCAGTCATCGCGTGTTGCTGGCGCAGCCAGACCGGCGATTCATGTACGCGCGCCCGGATGTACAGCACGAGAAACGCCGGGAGCGCGCCTGCGATGAAGAGGCCGCGCCACCCGAACAACGGAAACACGGCCCAATAAACGATCGCCGCCAGCAGATAACCGAACGCGTACCCCTGTTGCAAAATTCCCGAGAACAATCCGCGCGCGGCGGTTGGAAGGGTTTCCATCGCCAGCGACGCGCCCAGTCCCCATTCGCCGCCCATGCCGATCCCGTACAGTGCGCGAAACACCAACAACCAGGTGTAATTCGGCGAAAATGCGGTCAGCAATTCCATCAAAGAATAAAAGATAATATCGATCATGAGCGGCATGCGCCGCCCGAACCGGTCACCGAGCAAACCGAAGATGAACGCGCCCACTGGGCGCATCGCCAGCGTGAGCGTGATGGCGTAGCTGAGATTGGCAATGCTCGTGCCGAAATCATGCGCCATCGGTACGATCACGAATGTCAGCAGAAAAAAATCGAACGCGTCCAGCGCCCATCCGAGAAAACAGGCGAGGAAAGTGTTCCGTTGATTACGGTCGAGCAGTTTGAAAAGCCGGATCGCTTCCACTGCCTGATTCAAATAATTTCAGCAACCACGAATCAACACCAATAAACACGAATGATTTTGGACAGAATTCACAAGATCGAACAAAATGCGGATTCTGATCCGGCAGTTGCCGGACTGTTCATTGTGACCAAGTCCGTCATCGCGAGACGCAATGACCAACACGCCAGGCGCCTGCACACAGGCGGAGAGGCAGTGTGCTCCCAAATCCGAAACATGCGCGCCACGCCTGGATGTGACGATTCACGAACCAGGTGAGGCGAAGGCTTATTTGTGTCCATTTGTGTTCATTCGCGGTTAAATCCGAAATAAACCATTGACATCCGAAACAGGTGCCCGCATAACCGCCTGCTTCTGTTCAACCCAAAATCCAACAATACAAAATTATTATGAAATCAGTCGTAGCTATTCTCGCAACCATATTCCTAATGCTGTCGCCTGTTCCATTCGTTCAGGCTCAATCCTCAACGCCGGCGGCAACCGGAAAGGGCGCGGCGCCCGCCGGAGCCGGGAAACGCACGGACGTTTACCATGTCCACTTCACAAAGGCCGCGCTCGGCAAGGCCGTCCAGTTGGGAGATTGGCTTAAAACGCCAGATCGCAGCAACCCGATGCCCGATCATTTTATTGTTCTCCGCCATCAAGACGGCGATGCATGGGATTACGTAGTCATTACGCATCTCGGCCCAAAAGCCACAGTCGAGCCTGCTGGGACAGCCGTGCCGCCCGACAAACGTGATCTGAGCGAGTGGCACACCGATACTTTTGTGAACGGCCCGTCATGGGAGGAGTTCACACGGGCCATGGGCATTGATAAGGACTCAGCATCCAAGACGACCGGCTCGGTTTATTCCGTTTCTTATTATCGCCCTGCTCCTGGTCATCGGGAACAACTCGAAAAAATGCTGAGCGAAATACCCAGCGCGTCCAATGACACTACTGCAGGCAATATCATGCTGCAGCACCTGGAAGGCGCCGCCT
>DATBDI010000005.1:0-6537 GCA_036270025.1 Candidatus Udaeobacter sp.
CACACTCACCTTTGCAGCGGGGCAGTTCCCGCCTGTCAACGCCTTCTGGTCGGTTACGATGTATGACGGCAAGAGCCAGTTGTTGATCAAGAACCCAATCAACCGCTATCTCATTAATTCGCCGATGGAGCCGAACCTGAAGAAGAACGCGGACGGCTCGCTCACCCTCTCCATTCAGAAGGACTCGCCCGGAACGGACAAGGAGAGCAACTGGCTCCCCGCGCCTAACGACTTGATCTATCTGGTCATGCGGCTCTACTGGCCGAAGACCGAAGCGCCGTCCATCCTCCCTGCCGGCGAAGGCACCTGGAAGCCACCAGGCATCGTGAAGGTGAAATAGTAACACCGCGCTCGTGAAATGTGTGAGCCCTCTCCCATGCCGGCGAAAAAGGACCGTTTCCTCCAACGCAAACTCCAAACAACAAAGCCGATGAGGTGACGTGAAACTTCCCGCCCACGTTCTGTTCCGCAAAGACTTGTCGCTCATGGTCTGGAAGCCGCACGGCGTTCTGGACCAGGCACTCGTGAATGAAATCGTGGTGTTCGTCGAGGCTGCCGAAGAGAGAGCTCAAAAGCCGTTCAACCGGTTCACAGACTTATCGGCGCTCGACGCGGTCGATCTAAATTTCAGGTTCGTCTTTGATATCGCGCTGCACCGCCGCCTCGCCTTTGAGTCGCATCCGCCGGTCAAGACGGCGTTCTACGTCACGAGCCCCGACACCGCCCACTACCCAAAATTGCACGCCATGTTGACCGACCATTCGCCACTGCATGTTTCGCTGTTTACGGAACGCGCCGCCGCCGCGAAGTGGCTTGGCGTTCCACTCGAAGCACTCAGCGTGTAGGAATTTAGACGCCTCCCCAGCCAGAAAGAGTCGTTCTTCGACAAGACCTGGCGGCCGACCGAGATTGAGTTAGTGAAGTAAGGGACTCGCGTCTGTTGTAAAACGCGCAAGCAGCGTTCTTCGAATGCGATTCGGTTCTAACGACTTGGAAACGATTATAGCCCTAAAGTCCTATAGACATCTGACCGCAGGCACGGCAAAATTGACCTCAGAAAAGCAGTATTAACAAACAGATCACAAAAGAAATGAAACCAATAAGACGTATCTTCCTCAGCAGTATCGCGGCTGCATGCACAGCATTGTTATTCGGCTGTGCCACCACGCAGACCCATGTGCAGAATCGAGAGAGCATGCTAGTGGCCTCCGGCTTCAAAGTCATTACTCCCAAGACGGCCGCGCACCAGCAAAAGCTCCAAAACCTTGCGCCCGGCAAGGTAACCATGATCCACAAAGGGAAGAAAACCTACTACATCTTCCCTGACCCGGCTCACAACCAGGCCTACATCGGTGGACCTAAAGAGTACCAGGCTTACCAACAGCTCCGCGCTGAAAATAAGCTTGCCAGGGAGAATCTCGAAACCGCCGAGATGTACCAGGATTCGGCGATGCAATGGAGTCTATGGGGCGGAGGGGAAGGAGTCTGGGGACCAATGGGGGGACCGGTGCCGTTTTAGGCTAAGCGTCTTCCATCCGGCAATTGCCCTAAAGTCTTATTGACGTACGAGTTTCTGACGAACAAGATGGGCGCATCCAAAACGACAGGAGTCCAAAACATGAAAAAATATGGTTCAATCATTTACATCGTCAGTCTGGCCTGCGCCGGCCTGATCTTCACCGGGTGCGCAACCAACCAGGCGACGGCGCCAATACCTGCGAATTCAGGTCATTTGGTCGTTACCCGGGTGGCAAATTTTGGAGAAAATCTCAGCCTTACCTTGTCCGTCGATGGCAAGGACGTAGGAAGCTTTACTCAGGGCGGAAGCTACAGTGGCTACTTGCCGGCAGGCCAGCACCACATTATGGCCCGGGTTGATCCCAATCCCAGTGGTGCCAGACCCGGGAAAGCAACCGTGACTGTACAAGCTGGCCACACCTATTCCTATACCGCAGCCTGGTCGGGAGGGAATATGGTTTTGGTACGAAACCCGTAAAGAATGCCGGTACGTCTTTTTTGCTTTAATCGCCATCTCGGATGGGCGCTGCGCGTAATCGCGGCGGTCGCTGTTATTGGTCTTGTATGCGTGTTGTCGTCGGCAGCGCTGGGTGCCAACCCAGCGGAAGAGATGGCCAAGGCGGGACCCACTGGAGGTATCGATCCCAAGGGCAATTCGTGGATGTCGATCCAGCACAGCGTCGAGCAGTTCGGCCATCCGGAATTCATTCTGCGGCTGTTCCTCAGCCTTAGCCTGGCAGTGGGCTGCGCATATGCAATCGCGTGGCATCCGCGGCGCGCTTCGCTTATGGATCCGCTTGCCGACCTTGAGGAACGCAAGGCACTGATACTTCTTGGCGTTGTCGGGGCGGTGGTCGCTGAACTAAGCGGGACCAGCCAAACGCTAGCGTTTGTCATCTTCGGTATCGGCGCGCTGCTGCGATTTCGGACCTTGCTCGATAATCCGAAACTCACCGGCAAAGCAATCATGGTCGTGGTAGTCGGGCTGGCGTGTGGGATGGGATCGTGGGCGATGGCAGTCTTCGTTACCGGTTTCAGTTGGGTACTCGTCTACTGGCTTGATTCGCACTCGAGCTGCCGGGTGAGAATCCGACTCGACGACCAAGAGGATCCGAAGCCGGTCTTTGGTACGGTGCAATCGTTGCTCATCTCCCACAAGTGCCGGCTTCAAAGTTCCGCCCTCTACGAGGACAAGGGCCAGATGGTGTTTCTGCTTTATATCCCGAGTGGAGTGGATCCAAGGCAACTGGAGGCTGAAGTCCGAGCGAGCTTGAAGAAGCACCACGTCTCCAAGATCGATGTCGACGTGGTGTAAGCGCGCTGAATCATGTAGGGAATTCTTACGCTGAGCGCCAAGGGCGCTCTGTCATGTCAGCGTGCCAGAGGACGGATTGACTTACTCGCTCCCCCTCCTTACGGCCTCTAGGCTTAACCCATCCATGTCGCTCGCATCCCTGCTGCTCCATTCGCCGTGGCGAACCTGGGGCAGCGCCCCAGGAATCCGATTACCCAGCGAACAACCCCGAAAGCTTTCGGGGGGGGAGCGCAATGTGTAGTTTTCCAATTCCATACGCACTCGTTCCTTTGCAAACAGAACGTGCGTTAAACCTCGCGTCTCGGATTGAGCACGCCCCTCACCTCAATCCTCTCCCCGCTAGCGGGGAGAGGCGGAACGGTGCCGCGTATCGCGTACATCCCGTCGGAAAACCCGTGTTGCTTCGTGCCTGCCAAGCCCGAGGAGCACTTCGGCAACTCGCATAAGTTATCTCAAATTGAACGCCTGTTAGACTTCGCCTCTCCCTTTGCCAAAGGGAGAGGACTAAGGTGAGGGATTGTTTTTCTGTCTCTCCTCCAGTGCGAACCAGACTGCTCGCAACACGCTATCGAGTTCTTGGCGAACCTGATGATTCCAGAACCGCAACACAATGACTTCATGGCGTGCGAGGAATTCCGACCGTGTGCGATCGCGAATTTGGCCTGCACGATAATTATGTCCGCCGCCATCTAATTCGATAGCCAGCTTTGCGCTGGGACAATAGAAATCCAAGACGTAATCTTCGAACGGATGCTGCCGGCGAAATTTGTAGGCTGCGAAGTTTCGGTTCCGTAAGTGTCGCCAAAGAATACGTTCAGGCTCAGTCGCCTTCTTTCGCAGCAATCGAGCGCGATCCACAACGATTGGTTCTAACTATTAACTCGTCTTCTGAAAAGCCATTTACGAATACCCCTCACCTCAATCCTCTCCCCGTTAGCGGGGCGAGGCGCGCTCGGCAGGGACTTTAAGAACGTTATCTGCTCGATCAATTGAGCTTGGGAAACGGTTCGCGGCAGCGTTGTGACAATGTGAACAAGATCAGCAACACCACCAACGCGCACCACTTCGGCACCGAGATCACGGCAGACCGTGGCAAGGTAAGCATGCATCCGTGGCCCGACGTCTGAACCGACCCAAGACTCGCGATCTTTCGTGCTAAAGATGATATGAACGATGACTCTACTGAGCGATTGAGGCATAGCATCAATAATGTAATGGAATGACTCGGAAGTGAATCGCGCTTCAGCGCTGGCGCATTTCTTTGGGTCCCATGAATCCTGGGGCGTTGCCCCAGGCTCGGGATGAATGCTGCGCCTTTGGCGCGGTACACCTGCGAAGCAATTCCCTCGGCTCAAGTGTTGCCAACACCATATTGACATTCATCGCAGGCACATCAACGATGACGTTATTGCATAGGCGCCTCTTCACTGCAGTCATTTTGGCTTCCACGCTGACACTCGCAGCGGATGCTCAGGACGGGCCGAAGGACGCTGTCGTGTTGATTATTCGCCACGCAGAAGACGCCGGCAGCGGTGACGGTATCTCGCCACTCGGCCAGGAACGGGCCGAAGCATACAAGGATTACTTCCTAAAGTTCACCGTGGATTCCAAGCGGCGGGAACCGCAGGTCATTTTTGCTGCCAAAGACTCAAAGAAGAGTCATCGGCCGCGTCTAACGATGGAACCATTTGCAAAAGCAGCAAATTTGAAAATCGATACCCGCTTTGGCAACAATGACTCAAATGCGCTGGCGGCTGACTTGCGTGCGAACCAGCAGGGAAAAGTGATTGTGATCTGTTGGCGTCACCCGTACATTCCGGCTCTGCTCGGTGCATTGGGAGCAAACCCCGAGAGCTTTCTGCCGAATGGCAAATGGCCCGGTGCCGTCTTTGATTGGATCATCCTGCTTAGCTTCGATCAAAACGGCCGTTTGATTCCGTCGAGCTCAAGACGGACCAACGAACACCTGTTGCCGGGCGACTCTCAGTAGTCGGATGTGATTTCCGCAGAGAAGAGTTGCCATGCTAGAGTCGGTTGGACCGCTAGGCTATGTAATTAGGAAACTAAACCAGGTGCGCGAGAGCGGTGATACATCTCAGTCCCGTTTAGAAGTGATTGAAATTATCGAGGCGCTCATCCTCGCTCTGGTCGCCGTGGCTACCGCGTGGAGCGGGTATCAGGCGGCAGAATGGGCCGGAAAACGTGCACAGGAGTACTCCAAGGCGGACCGGCTTCGAGTTACTGCTGAAGGGCTTGCCACGCTGGCAGGACAGGAGCGGATCTACGACAGCGAAACCTTCAACAGTTGGCTCGCCGCCAAGCTTGATGGCAAGGCAGAGGCCGCGGAGTTCTTCGAGCGGCGCTTTCGAGACGAGTACCGGCCCGCATTCGCGGCATGGATGAGCACGGACCCATTCAACAACGCGCAAGCACCTCCTGGCCCGATCTTCATGCCCGAGTACCACAACGCCAAGCACGAGCAGTTCCTTGCTTTGAACAAACAAGCTGCAGAGATAGCTGACCAGGGCACAAAATCGGGAGAGACGGGAGATCAGTATGTGCGCATCACCGTTCTCCTCGCGACTGTGCTCTTGATTACGGCCATCGGACAGCGCTTTCGTTTCAAGTTCGTTCGCGTCGTTTTCATGATTCTTGCCTCCCTGTTGCTCTGCCTGCCGCTTTGGCAATTGCTGGTGCTGCCCCGCATCTGACTGGGATTCTGAGTGTGGCCTGTTTGATCAGCGCCAAAGGCGCAGCATTCAGCGCCAGCCTGGGGCAGCGCCCCAGGATTCGTGGAATCCCAAAACAACGTCAGCGCTGAAAGCGCGATTCACTTCTCAACGGGATTGAGAAACCACCTGCTGAAACTGACTCCCCCGAAAGCTTTTCGGGGTTGTTCGGTCGGCAATCTCAATTCTTGGGGCATACCCCAGGTTAAAATTGGCAGTCCCATCGCATTTGTTTCGCCCCTCCTCTTGGCCAAGGGGAGAGGATTAAGGTGAGGGGTTCGAGCCCTCCAAGCGGCACAACGCGCTGTGAGTAACCCTCACCGTCCCCTGTCCCTCGCGAAGGGAGAGGCGACCCATGTAAGTGCCATCCAATTTGAACGGCAACTGACAATTTACCAACAATATGCAGGTGTGTGCTTAGCGCTAAAGGCGCGGCGTTCAGCGCCAGTCCGCCACAGGAGGGATTCGCCGTGGCGAACTTCGGTTCAAAAGGTATTGGGATCGCGATTGCGCTGCGGCGCGTTGGCCCTCGACGCACTGCCCCAAAGTAGTACGACCAAAGTCTAACTGCCCCTGAACCCCCACAGCGCCACAATGTGGCCTCTCGGGGCACTGTTTCGCGCAAGCCGAAGGGCGTATCGGTTGGTCTGCGCGGTTGCGAGTGACCGACGAAACCGACAGATCAAAATCATCAACAAGGAACAAAAATGAAACAAATACGAACCTTATTCAACGTGATCAGCGTCATCGCCCTGTTGGCGTTGACGGTCGGTTGCGCCACAACGAGCAGCACGCAAAACAAAGAGAGCATGCTTGTGGCGTCCGGCTTTAAGGTGATCACCCCCAAGACCGCCGCGCAGCAACAAAAGCTGCAACAGCTTCCGCCGGGCCATGTGGCCATGGTCAACAGAAAGGGGAGAACCTACTACGTTTTCCCGGATGCGGCTCATAACCAGGCCTATGTCGGTGGACCGC
>DATBDI010000006.1:0-2385 GCA_036270025.1 Candidatus Udaeobacter sp.
CTGGCGGCCTCGCGCCAATCGTGAATTTCCAATCGTGGAATGACGGCATGCTGGGGCAGCGGAGTAGGATCAAGCAACCATGAGTAGGGGATCACTTCCTGTAGCTTGATGAAATATTTGTCGCCCAGCTCGCGTCGCCAGAATTCGCGGAGCGGTTGAAGCCAAAAAAGCGCGAACCACATTTTTTCTTCGAGATAGGGTTTGATCGGCGGCGTGATGGTGATACGGCCTTCAGCGTTTGCGTGCAGCGTGTTTTCGATCCCGGAAATATTTGGCAGATCGAACAGTTCGAAGAATCGATATACGCCGCGGCCATCCTGCGGCTCATAATTCTCGGCTCCGACAACGTGCCAACTGTGGCCGGGATCGGTGATCCCGGCTGGTGTGAACTTGGGAAGAGGGCCGGAGTCATCGCCTCCGGCTACAACGCGTCGCTGATTTAATCGCGCCGCGACCCATTCCATTTCCGGCCGGTACGTAGCCGATTCACGCGAGATCACGATGTCGCTGCCGTCCGGCAGCACCGTTTGAAATCCCTCCAGCATTCCGTTGGCGCCGCCGATGATATCGCTGTCGAATTTTGCATACGTCTGATTAAGCCAACCGGTCAGGCCGATTCCGCCCGGAACCGAATCGATTTCAGCAATGATGTAACCTTCCTCCGTCAAAATCAGGTCCGGACGGATCACGCGCGGCAGATCGTCGCGGATTTCCCTGCGGCGCGAAAACTCAATCAGCTCTTTCGGCTTCCCGGCATCGAGGTAGCGCGCCACCCACTCGGGCTGTTTGCCTTTAACGCTTAGCTGATACAACTGGTTGCAGGCGCGCTGAAAAACAAAGAGGCGATGGCCAAGCTGCTCGAGATCGGCGAGAAATTTTTGCTCAACCGGAAACGCGTCCGGCGAAAGGAGCCACTCCTTTTCGGCGAAGAGACCTTCCTTTGGGAAAGCGGCGCGAATTGCGGCTAGCCTGTCGTCCTGAACCTGCACTTCCATTATGGAGCAAACGTCCAACGCCCAACGCGTCTCCGCAAGGCTACGGCGTGGCAGGCGTCCAACGTCCAATGTTCAATTATTGTAGGGCGTCTCTGCGAGACGCCGCTTCGAGGAAGGCGTTTGACACGAACGCCCTACAATTATCGCCCCGCGGCCATTTTCTTAAGCGCGAGCTTCACCAAGTCCTCTGCGGATTTGGCTTCGCCTTTTTCCTGGAGGTCGCGCACTGCTTTGTGCGCGTCGATTTGCTTGTAACCGAGCGCGATCAGCGCAAGCACGGCCTCATTGGCCTGGCCCTGTTCGGGTGTAGGCGCATGCGTAGCGCTGGCCGCTTCCCACGCGGCAGCTACGCCGAGCTTGTCCTTCAATTCCAGAACGATTCGCTCGGCCGTCTTTTTCCCCAGGCCGCTAATTTTTGAAATCGCCGCCACATCGGAATTCACCACTGCGGCCTTGAAGCTGGTCACGCTCAGCCCGCTCAAAACAGCAAGGGCGAGCTTTGGTCCGATGCCGCTAACGTTGTTGACCAGTAACCGGAATAAATCGCGCTCCGCGGGTGTCATGAATCCGTAAAGCACATGGGCATCCTCGCGCACGGCCAGATGCGTGAGGATCCGGATGGGCTGGCCGACGGCAGGAAGTTTGTCGTAACTCGAGAGGGGAATGAACACTTCGTAGCCGACTCCGCCCACATCGACGGTCGCCTGTGTGGGCAAGGCGCTGACGAGTTTGCCGTCGAGAAACGTGATCATGGGATTGTTAGGAAGCGTTAAAGCGGGATGCGTCGTTTGTCATTCTGATCCCGCAGGCGCGGGAGAAGAATCTCTGATTATTTCTGGGGGCCCATCTACCGCAAGCTGATTGTCAGAGATGTTTGAAAGCCTGGCCTCATGCTTCGCCGCGTATAAGCCATCCTTTGGGTGGCGGCAATCATGTCGTTTACGCGGCTTCGCATTTCGTTGCAGCGCTCTGCTCAACGTGACAAAGGAGGAAGACGCTTCAACGCTTTAACCCTTCAACGAATCACTCGCGTTTCAGCAGAAGCGTGAGGTCGACACGCTTTCCCTTCGCGATGTTGAAGCCGCTGGTCGTGAACGATTTCCAGTCTGGCGGCGCGTTTGGGAAAAGCGATCCCGCAACAGATGTGGGCAGAACGATAAAGCGTGGGCCCGGCGTCGTCATGAATTCCGCGGCGCGACGCTTATTCAATGTTGTGAGAAAGCCTTTCACCCGCGAGCGAAAATACCAGACAAGACTTGGTTCCTGAAACTCGACCGCGGCAAACTGCATGTTCGGCTGCAAAGACGCGCGAGACACTTCAAAGAGCTGATAGGCGGGGAAAAACCGCGCCACCATTGGCGGCACCACGAGGGCAACTGCGATCCACACA
>DATBDI010000007.1:0-1563 GCA_036270025.1 Candidatus Udaeobacter sp.
GCGGGTCATGCCGAAAAGGAAGGCGCCTTCACACAAACGCAGCGCATGCTGCAGTGGCGCCAGAAAGCTGTCGACCCGCCGGGCGACGCGCGCTCCGAGGCGTGGTTCATGCATCAGCTCGCTTTGCGCCTGATCGCCAAAGCGAAACAATCCAACGATCCGCTCGATGAACCGTTGCGCGCACTCGATTGGTGGTATCCGGAAGACGAGTCGGGCGATCCAAAAATGGAAGCCGTGCTGGCAGAGATCAACGGCTGGTACACCAATCCTCAAGCCCGGTCTGTAGCCGGGGGCGCTGACCCCGGCGGGAATGACGGCATTGTGTTCGGTGTCGATCACAGTGGCAATCCACATCACGGTCCGCAGATTGACGGTTATCCACGGCTGAAGTCCGACGGTTCGACCGCAAGCGGCTGCTGGATTTACTCAGGCGTCCTCGGTCCTGATAAGATTAACAACGCGAACTCGCGTAATTCGAAAGATTATCTTGGCCACGGTTGGGGATTCGTCTGGCCGGGCGATCGCCGCATCATATATAATAGAGCGAGCGCCAGCCCGACCGGCGAACCGTGGAGCGACCGCAAGAAGTTAATCTGGTGGGACGGCGCGCAAAAGAAATGGACCGGAATTGATAACCCCGATTTTCCGCTGGAGAAGTCGCCAGCGTTTCGACCAACCGGAAACGAGAGCGGCCTCGATGGAATTGCTGGTGACGCGCCATTCATGCTGCAGGAAGACGGCCTCGGCTGGCTTTATGTTCCGAGCGGTTTGCAGGATGGACCGATGCCTACACATTACGAACCGCTCGAGTCACCGGTGCACAACGCGCTTTACTCGCGCGACACGAATCCGGCTGTGCATTGGTTTACCCGCCAGGAAAATCGATTCGCGCCCCCTGGAGACCCGCGATTTCCTTTCGTTCTTACAACTTACCGGCTGACCGAGCACCACACGGCTGGCGGGATGTCGCGCTATCTGCCGCACCTCGCCGAATTGCAGCCGGAGCTATTCGCCGAAATGTCCCCAGAGCTTGCCGTGGAGTTGAAAATCGGCAATGGCGACCACATTTCGATCGTGAGTTTACGCGGCGCAATCGAAGCGCGCGCGCTCGTCAGCCGCCGTATCCGGCCACTGCATCTCAACGGCAAAACCGTGCACCAGATTGCGATACCTTTTCATTTCGGTTCGGCCGGACCGTTGAAAGGCGGGACCACGAACGATTTAATTCCGATTTCGGGCGAGCCGAACGTCACGATCATGGAAGCAAAGGCGCTCACCTGCAACATTGTGCCTGGCCGGTTGCCGCGCGGTCCCGCCTTCGAAGATTGGCTCGACAAATATGTGCCGAAGGGTGGCCCGCCTAATTTGCACCCCGAACAACCAGCGGCAGGTGCGCCTTGCGCCAGAGCCGGTGGCGGTCATGGCTTGGAAGGAAAGATAGACAATCGATGATCGGCGAAGGAACTCACAGCACGAACCAGCGGCGGCACAATTACGTGCAGGAAAACGTCGAAGTCGGTTTCTTCACCGATCCGACCGTATGCATCGGTTGCAAGGCTTGCG
>DATBDI010000008.1:0-20184 GCA_036270025.1 Candidatus Udaeobacter sp.
GCCTGATGTCCCGCTCCAATCACGCCAGAAAGGAAATGGCAGCCAAGGCAATTCGCGGCGAAAATCACTAAAGCATTAGTCATCTTGATCTAAATTTCCTGCGTCGGACAGCTGGGCGAGCCGCGAATCTCGTTATACAGAGGAGTGAAAGTGACACGCACCGCCAGATCCACCAATCAGAATCCGAAATGCGACGCACCCGACGCGAAACGGATTGTCATTGTGGACGACCATCCCCTGTTTCGAAAAGGCCTCCAGGAACTGATTCATTCCGATGGGAACTTCGCGGTTTGCGGCGAAGCCAACAATGCATCGGAGGGGATAGAGGTGATCCGTAAACTGGCCCCAGACCTTGCGATTGTCGATCTGAGTTTACCAGGCGCCAATGGCATTGAGCTTATCAAGAACGTTCGTGCGGAATTTCCAAAAGTCCCAATTCTGGTGCTCTCGATGCACGACGAATCACTTTATGCTCTGCGAGCGCTGCGGGCCGGAGCGGAAGGCTACGTGATGAAGCATGAAGCGATGGCCAATGTGATCCAGGCAATCCGGGAAGTCTTCGAGGGGCGGCCTTATCTCAGCCCGGCCATGGCCGCGCAGGTGATCACAAAATTCGCCCATCGCCAGGCCGAAGGCGAACAGGACGCGGTTGAGAGACTTAGTGATCGCGAGCTTGAAATCCTGGAGTTGATCGGCAAAGGCCACGAAGTGCGCCAGATTGCGAAACTGTTGCATCTCAGCCCCAAGACGGTGGAAACCCACCGGGCACATATCAAGGACAAGCTCGACCTGAAAAATTCCCGCGAAGTCGCGCGTTTCGCCCTGCAATGGCTCAGCGCGCGTGGGGCGTAACACAGCCATCCTTGGCTGTCACGTCTAGCGGGGATCTTGCCCGCACGATCGCTGCAGGCTGGAAGCCTGCTCGACCGGTCAGGCAAGATGCCTGAGTTACTTCGACGCATCCCGCGGCTCATGCCACAGTTCCCCTTTCGTTCAGCAAGAAGCGGGCGCATATTTCGCACGATGGATTCTGCGGAGAGCGACGCGGTTGAGGAACTGCTTCAGACTTACGGCGAAACCGGTGGCATAAATTATCTAGCCTCCGCTGCCACTTTGCCTTCCCGTCTTGCCATCGAAGCGGCCTGCTCCGAGCTGATGAGCTTGATGTTTCCAGGTTTTCGCAGTCAGACGCTCGTGAGCTCCGAAGATCTCGCCGACGTGACACGCACTCGCGTCAGGGCTTTGCACGCACGCCTCAAGACAGAAATTTGCAGGAGCCTGGGGGAAATCCCTCCTCACGAAGCAGCAGAAGCAAAAGCAGAAGAAGTGTTAGCCGCGTTCTTGAAGCAGTTGCCGGCAGTCCGCCGTCTTCTCTGGACAGACATTGACGCCGCATACGCGGGTGACCCGGCTGCAAGAAGCTACGAGGAAATTGTTCTCGCGTATCCCGCGCTGGAAGCGATCGCCATCTATAGAATGGCGCACTTGCTTTACGATAAGGTCCCACTCATTCCCCGCATCATGACGGAATGGGCGCACAGCCGCACCGGCATCGATATTCATCCCGGCGCTGAGATTGGATCGCATTTTTTCATCGACCACGGAACCGGCGTTGTCGTTGGCGAGACCACCAGGATCGGATCGCACGTGAAACTTTACCAAGGCGTATCCTTCATTGCGCGCTCGCTCGGCGCAGGGCGAGCCTTGCGCGGGAAAAAACGCCACCCAACAATTGAAGACGGCGTCTGCATTTATGCCGGGACCACGGTCATGGGCGGCGACACTGTGATTGGCGCCAATTCCACCATCGGTGCGAACGTTTTTCTGACAAAGAGCGTTCCACCGAACTCGCTCGTTTATTACGAAGAGAAAGAAGTTGCGATTGTGCCGAAGCGAAAGCAGGAGCCGGAGACTACGCGGGATGGACTTCGGGAATAGTCGGAGGTCAGGCTTCCAGCCGGACTCGGCCGACGAGCATCTTGCTCGTTGCGCAGTGAATCGCCGGGCGGGCAGCCCGGCAGCGGGGTCAACCAGGATGGCTGACTTCCAGTTGCCGCGGCGACGTGGCGAATAATAGTCAGGAACAAGTTTCATGATTTATCTGGATTACAACGCGACGACGCCGCTGTGCGATGCGGCGCGCGAGGCGATGATGCCATACCTGGAACGGCACTTTGGCAATCCTTCGAGCGTGCACGCAGCCGGTCGGGAGGCGCGCGCCGCAATCGACAATTCACGCGACAAGCTCGCCGCTCTGCTGCGCATCAAGCCGCACGAGATCATTTTCACCAGCGGCGCAACAGAATCCTGCAACCTGGCTGTGTTCGGGCTGGCGCGACGTGAATCGGCAGGCGCTGGCCACATCATCTCTGCGCAAACGGAACATCACGCAGTGCTCAACCCCGTCGAGCATTTGGAAAAGCACGAAGGCTTTGAAGTCACCTGGTTGAACGTGTCACGCGATGGAGTTGTAGATATCGATCATCTGGCGAACTCGATTCGCCCCGAGACCCGGCTCGTCTCAATCATGGCGGCGAACAACGAGACCGGGGTCATTCAGCCGTTGCGCGAAATCTCGCAAATTTGCCGCGAGCGCGGCGTGTTGCTGCACAGCGACACCGTACAAGCGTTCGGCAAAATTGATGTCGACCTCTCGCTGGTGGATGCGGCCAGTTTTTGTGCACACAAATTTTATGGACCAAAAGGCACAGGACTTGTCTTCCTGCGCAGCGGTTTGTCGATCCAGCCAATCATGTTTGGTGGCGCACACGAGAACCAGCGACGGCCCGGGACAGAAAACGTTGCCGCGATTGCAGGAATGGCAGCGGCGGCCGAGTGGACATTAGGCAATCGCGAGACCGAACAGAAAAGTCAACAACAACTGCGCGATGAGTTATGGGCGCGAATTGCGCAGAATGTTTCGGAGGCAAAACAGAACGGTGCGAACGCCCCGCGATTGGCCAATACGTTGAATGTCAGTTTGCTTGGCCTCGATTCCGAGATGCTGCTGATCGCGCTCGACCTGGAAGGAGTCTGCGCCTCCAGCGGCTCCGCCTGCATGGTGGGGTCAGTCAGGGCATCGCACGTGTTGCTGGCGATGGGATTGCCGGTCGAGTGGGCGCGGTCTGCCGTCAGATTCTCGCTGGGGAAATGGACTACTTCGGAAGAAATTAAGGCCGCAGGTGACGCCGTGCACAAAATCGTCGAACGTTTGCACTCGCGAAAGAGCGCCTATGCCGTTGCTTAGGCAACTCGAATTCGCATTCGGACCATTCGACAAACGTGCCGTCACTGTAGGGCAGGCGCTCCGCCTGCCGACAGTCGCGATGGCAACCGAAGCGGTTGCCCTGCAACGCCGAGGACGCGATGCCAAACTGGAAAAAGTCGCCGCCGATTTGTTGTGTTCACTGGGTGCGACGCAAATTTCGCGTGAGCTTCGTGTCGAATGGAATTCACGTTTCAAAACAGCTGCCGGCCGCGCTGATTATCGGCAGAAACTGATTTTGCTGAACCCGCGTCTGCTCGAGTATCCAGCGGAAATCGATCGCACGCTGCGCCATGAACTGGCGCATATGCTTGCCCAGTTTCGCGCCGGGCGTCGCAAGATTCTGGCGCACGGAGATGAGTGGCGCGTTGCCTGCTGCGACCTCGGAATCGCGGACGAGAAGCGCTGTCACAATCTGCCGTTCCCGGTCAGGAAGCGGGCCCGGCGGTTTCTCTACGAATGTCCAAATTGCCAGCGCGAATTTCCGCGCGTGCGTCGAATTAAACGCGCGGTCGCATGTCTGTCCTGCTGTCGCGCACATAATGGTGGCGAGTTCGATCTGCGATTTCGTTTGAACCTCATCAAACGCAATAACGTCATCCCGAGCGTGGGGAGGGACCTCACGCACGGTCATTGATCACACGATCTAAAGTGAGTGACGCTCGCTTCGGGTGAGCGGTTCCTCGCTTCGCTCGGAATGACAGCTGATTGTAGCCGCGGTCCGTTACCGCCGACCGGCGTTCATAGAGCGCCGCTACAACTCTTCGCTCCCCTCGCCTTTTGTTGCTTTCTCTCCCCGCAATTTCGCCTGGATGAACATGTCTATGTCGCCGTCCATTACGCTCTGCACATTGCTAGTTTCTGCGCCCGTCCGGTGGTCTTTCACCATTTGATACGGCTGAAAAACGTAAGAGCGAATTTGGTTGCCCCACGCGATTTCGCCTTTTTCACCGTACTGCCGCTCCATCTCCGCGCGTTTTTTGTCTTGTTCCACCTGATAAAGTTTCGCTTTCAACATTTTTATCGCTAGCTCGCGGTTGCGTCCCTGGCTGCGCTCGGCCTGGCAGGCAACCACTATTCCGCTTGGCTTGTGCAGGATTCGCACCGCGGTTTCCACCTTGTTGACGTTCTGACCGCCCTTGCCGCCGCTGCGAAATGTGTCGATCTCCAGATCGGCCGGATTGATTTCAATTGGAGCTGTGTCAGCAATTTCCGGAACAACATCAACGCTGGCGAAGGAAGTGTGCCGCCGTTTGTTTGCATCAAAGGGCGAGATCCGCACGAGCCGGTGCACGCCGCGTTCTGCCTGTAGATGTCCATACGCATACTCCCCCGTCACGAGCAGGGTTACTGATTTGATGCCGACTTCGTCGCCCTGCTGAATATCGACCGTCTGAGATTTGTAACCGCTTCGCTCGATCCACCGCTGATACATCCGCAACAGCATGTCGGCCCAGTCACACGATTCCGTACCGCCCGCGCCAGAGTGAATAGTAAGAAACGCGTTTGCCCGGTCGTTCTCGCCTGATAGAAACTGGCGCAATTCAAATTCGCTTAGCTTGTGAACCAGCCGGTCGTGTTCGGTTGCGACCTCCTGATCTGCGTGAGCACGAGCGCCAGGATCGTTTTCCTCCTGAGCAAGCTGCTGCAACGCGGCAAAGTCTTCGATCTCGCGTTCGAGCTCTTGAAAGGGATTGATCAGGGCCCGTAGTCGCGAAACTTCCTCAACCTCGCCTTGGGCGCGCTCGCGGTTCGACCAGAAATCCGGCGCAGCCATGCGCCCTTCGATTGTGGCTAAATCTTTTTGCAGCTTTTCGAGGTCAAAGAAACCTCCGCAGTTCGCTGACGCGCGATTTCAGATCTTCGGCATCCGGGGTGGAGATTTCCGTTGGCATGGAAAAGACTAATTCAGTTCACCGCGATGGCAAAGGGTAGCGCACGCGTCCCGCGTGCTGGCGAGCGCGTCCTCGCGATCGCGAACTTTGCTTGTAATTCCACCATCTTGATCATTGCGGAAATCCGAGAAAAGGTTGTTTCGGCGTGACGCCGAAACCAGCACGCGAGACGCCCGCACACAGGCGGGCAAGCTGTGCTACCCTACTTGCGTGTAGGGTCGCCAGGTCTTGGCTTCGCGCGTGCCGTCTCAAGCCGAAAAATTGTTTCGCCCGGTTTCATCAGGTCGAGCCGGTCGCGCGCGATGGTTTCCAGATAAGTCACGTCAGTTTTAAGCAAATTGACCTCGCGCGTCTGACGTGCCAGCAAAGTTCGCTGCTCGTTGATCTGCTGCTGCAGTGCATCGACTTCGGCGCGGCTCCGCATCAGTTTCTTGTACGGCGGAACGAACAAGCTCACAATTACAAGCCAGACGGCAATGACCAGCAGGACGAGAAGAATTCGGTTCAGCCGCTGCCAGACAGTCGCTTCGCGACGCGCGCGGAAATCGCCGTAGCTATGATCCACGGTAGCCGAGTGTAGCGCCATACTCAGCTTTGTCACCAAGTTCTTCTTCGATTCGCAACAATTGATTGTACTTCGCGATTCGATCGCTACGGGACAGCGACCCAGTCTTAATCTGGCCCGCGTTCGTGGCTACGGCGATATCAGCGATCGTTGCGTCTTCGGTTTCGCCGGAGCGATGACTGATGATTGTCGCGTAATGATTCTTCTTCGCCAGATCGATGGTGGCCAGAGTTTCGGTCAGTGTGCCAATCTGATTTACCTTGATCAAAATGGAGTTGGCCACGTGTTCGGCAATTCCCCGACGCAGAAATTCGACATTCGTAACAAAAAGGTCGTCACCTACGAGCTGAATTTTATCGCCGAATCTGGCCGTTAATTTCTTCCAACCTTCCCAGTCATTTTCGGCGCAACCGTCCTCGATCGAAATGATCGGGAACCTCGCGCAAAGATCGGCGTAGTAGTCGATCAATTGTTCGGCTGTTTTCTTCGAATTGTCGGACTTCTTGAAAATATAAATGTTGTTTTCGCGGTCGTAGAACTCCGACGCAGCTGTATCGAGCGCGAAAAATATCTGCTCACCGAGCTTATAACCGGCCTTTCGCACGGCCTCCGACATCGATTCCAGCGCGTCCTCGGCGGAACTGAGTTGCGGCGCGAATCCGCCTTCGTCGCCGATGGCCGTGGAAAGACGCCGCTCTTTAAGGACAGATTTCAGTGCGTGAAAAACCTCGGCGCCGTAACGCAAGGCTTCCGAAAACGTTGGCGCGCCGCGCGGCACGATCATGAATTCTTGAAAGTCAATCGGCGCGTCCGAGTGCGCGCCGCCGTTCAAGATGTTCATCATCGGCACTGGCAAAAGCCGTGCCTCGGCCCCGCCAAGATAACGAAACAGCGGCAGCTTTTCCGCGCCTGCAGCAGCTTGGGCGACCGCCAGCGAAACGCCAAGCAGCGCGTTTGCGCCCAGGTTTTTCTTATTTGGCGTCGCGTCTAACTCGATAAGTTTGTGATCGATCCTGGCCTGGTCGTGCGCGTCCCAACCTTTCAGCGCCGGTGCAATTTTGTCGTTAACATTGGCGACAGCCTTCCTCACGCCTTTGCCACCGAACCGGCGTTTATCGCCGTCGCGCAATTCCCATGCTTCATGTTCGCCGGTGCTCGCGCCACTGGGGACGGCCGCTCGTCCAAGCGCGCCGCCGTCCAGTCGGACATCGACTTCAATGGTCGGATTGCCGCGTGAATCTAAAATCTCACGAGCGTGGATTTGGCTGATGCTGGTGCGCGCCATAGATTCCGGCCCCACTAGAACCGCTCTAAGAACCCGACGCAAATTGCGCCCTTGAACTTGGCCAGACATTCGAGTTGGCAATTTTGCCCGGGCATGGCATAACCTGAGCTAAATGATTCACTTGATGAAACTGAGCATGCTCGTCTTGCTCGTGAGCGCGTTGGCCGCTTCGGGCGCGACGAATGACGCCAGTCTTTCAGCCGACCAACTAGCGAAAGCAGCAAAGACCGATTCGATCAGTATCCCCACGCCGGGCGAACTCTTTGCCGCGCTCAGCAAGTCAGGAAAGATAAACTGGTCAGGTCAATATCGGGGCCCGATGCCGGTGACGTATCGAAACCGCGCGCAGATCGCGCTGAACCTGGGCGGTCTGATTGCTGATGGGTTCATTGCTGTCGAAGCCAAGGACGGCCAGCAGGTCAAAAATATCGGGTCAGACATCATTAAGCTCGCAAAAGCGCTCGGGGTAAGCGAAAAGCTGCTGGGCCGCGGAAACAGCATCAACGAATTCGCCGACAACAACGAATGGGACACGCTGCAGGAAGAACTCGAAGCGACGCAAAACGAGGTAAAATCCTCGATGCAATCGCATGCCGACCAGGACCTCGTGATTCTGGTAACGCTTGGCGGCTGGATTCGCGGCACACAAGTCGTGACTGGAGCGATCATAAAAAATTTCAATGAACGCAGCGCGAATGTCCTGCGGCAGCCAGCGCTCGTGCATTTAATGAAATCGAAAATTGATGAAATCTCGCCGGCGCTGCGCGGGGAACCTCTCGTCAAAGATGTGAGCGAACAGCTTGGTCAGATCGAGAAGCTGGTTGCTTTCCAACCAGGTAAGCCACCCAGTGAAGAAGACGTGCGAAAGGTCAACGAAGCGGTTCGCAAGGTGATGGCGGAAATAGAAAGCAAAGACGTGGCCAAATGAAACATTGCCTCTCGATTCTTCTCGCCATACTTGCCTTGGCCGCGAACGTCCTTGTGCGTGCGGAAACCGATGCTGAAATCGGCGCGCGCAAAGACGCAGCTGACGTCGCGCGAGCATTTTCAAACGAAGGATTCATGCTCCGGGACGGACACTGGTGTGGCGTTGTAAAGCCTCACGAGCATTCGCTGTTGGCCGTGAATCTTTATGCCGGCAATCAATATTGGTTCTCTGCCGCAGCCGCCGAGCCGGCGAAAAAACTCGAGGTGAGCGTGTACGATGAGACCGGAAAACAAGCCAGCACGGAAAATTACAACGACGGCGCAAAAGCTGCCGCCGGCTTTTCTCCGGTGGACAGCGGTCAGTACTTTGTTTCCGTCGATGTGCCTGAAGGCGAGGGAGGCAGCTTCTGCCTCGTTTATTCCTACAAGTGAAGCAAATGAATCGACACGAGTTTGTCGATCGCTCATCCGGCGCGCGCGCTTGATAACAGCACGCATTTCAAACCTGGTCCGCATGGTTTCACTCCAAATTTTTTACGAGGGCAATGTGCAGGGCGTTGGGTTTCGGTGGTCGGTTCGCGATACTGCAAAGGGCTTCGACGTAAAGGGCTGGGTGCGTAATCTGGCCGATGGCCGGGTGGAACTTCAGGTCGCGGGAGAGGAAGAGGAAGTGCATGCGTTTCTCGACCGAATCGCGCAAGGCGAGCTGCACTCGCTGATTCGCAAACAAACCGAAAACAAATTGGACGGACCGGTCACCGCCCGCGGATTTGAGATTCGCCATGACTAACTCGCCACGTGGCGGCGCGGAGGCAAGTCCGGCAGTCGCAGTTCACGGACTCACCAAAATTTTTCATGTTCCGTTCCACCGCCAGACAATTGTCGCGGTAAACAATCTCAACCTTCAGATCGAGCCTGGTGAAGTCTACGGGTTACTGGGGCCGAATGGCTCAGGCAAAAGCACGACACTGAAAATTATTTTAGGCCTCGTGTCCGCAACGCGTGGCCACACGGAAATTTTTGGGCGCGATAGTCGGCTTGTAGAGAGTCGCCAAGCCGTCGGCTTTCTGCCGGAGAACCCCTACTTTCAGAAGTTTCTGAGCGGGGAAGAAACATTGCGCTTTTTCGGAAGTCTTTGCGGACTAAAAGGCGGAGTACTAAAAGGCCGTGTCAACGAATTGCTCGACCTGGTTGGTCTGACGACGGCGCGCAACCGGCGGCTGGGTACTTATTCAAAAGGCATGCTGCAGCGCATCGGTCTGGCCCAGGCGCTGATTCATGATCCCAGGCTCGTGGTATTGGACGAACCAACGGCTGGTGTCGACCCAGCGGGCTCGCGAGACATTCGCGATTTGATCTTTGATTTGAAGCGACGCGGAATCACCGTGCTGCTTTCGTCGCACCTGCTCGCGCAAGCGCAGGAGATTTGCGATCGCGTCGGGATTTTAGCCAATGGCGTGCTGGTGCGCGAAGGACAGCTGGAGGAACTGATCGCGATCGAAAATCAAACTGAGCTTGTCATTGCCGATGCTTCCGACGAGCTCATACATGAGGTTGAGTCCTTCATTAATCGGTCGAACGCAAAATTGATCGAGCGTCGCAAATCGACCACCACCCTTGAGAGGTTATTCCTGGAAGCGACTAGCAATGATGAGGGAATGACGAAATCCGAATGACGATTGTCGAAATGAGACCGAATGACAAAGATCGAAGCGCCGTTTGGGCTGACTGGCGGTCGTTCGTGTTTCGTGCTTCGTCATTCCTTCGTCATTCGACATTCGTGCTTCGTCATTTCGAGTGATGCAGACGCGCTATCGCACCTTCTCTTTGGCCCGCATCCGGGCGATCACCACCAACACGCTTACAGAGCTAACGCGTCTGAAAGTGTTTTATGTTCTGCTGGTCTTTGCGCTTGTTTTGATCGGCAGCTCCATATTCATGGCGCAGTTCTCGTTTCAGCAGGAATTCCAAATTCTAAAGGACGTATCGCTCGGCGCGATTTCGCTATTTACCTCACTGCTGGCCATTGTTGCCACTGCGCGGCTGCTTCCACAGGATCTCGACGATCGAATTGTTTATACCGTGCTGGCTAAACCCGTTCCGCGCTTCGAATACATCGTGGGAAAAATCGCTGGCGTTCTTGTGTTGCTCGCAATCAGCACGGTGGTAATGAGCGCAGCGTTTTTTCTCGTGCTCTACGCGCGCGAGCAGGCCGTGCTGCACACGACCGCAAAACAGATGGCGGGTGCGCCCGCCGATCAGCTGGCTGATGCTCTGCGCGCCGTACAGTCTTCGGCGTTCAATATCAACATCGTTCCGGGTATTATCATCATTTACCTGAAAGCGTGTCTGCTCGGTGCGCTTACCCTGTTCGTTTCCACGTTCGCGACCTCGAACATTTTCACCATTGTCGTGATGGCTTTCATTTATTTTATCGGACATTTGCAAGCCACTGCCCGCGAATACTGGCTGCACGAACACAGCAGTTCGTTGATCAGTCGCCTGTTTCTCGCCGTGGTGGCGCTGTTCTTCCCTGATCTTCAGGCCTTCAATCTCGTGGACGATATCGTCGCCGGAACCGCAATCTCCCTCGCGCTTTTTACGAAGACTGCTGTGCTCGGAGTTTTCTACACTACGATCTACACGCTGCTGGCCGCGTTTGTGTTCTACGGCAGGGAACTATGATTCGCATCGCGATTGTGGTGGCGGTGTTGGTTGTCGTCGGCCTGCTCAAATTGCCGGTTGAACGCGACCTGACCACGCTTCATCGCCAGGAACATTTCCGCGGCGTTGAATTCAACCTCGATCTGCGCGAACAAATCGGACAACTGGGATTCATGGCCGCGTTAAGCGGCTTTCGAGCGATAGTCGCCGATGCGCTTTTTATCCAGGCGTACGCTGCGTGGGAAAACACGGAGTGGGGCCGAATGTTGCTGTTGTTCCGGCATATCACGACGCTCCAGCCACGGGTGCTCCTGTTTTGGGACACGGCCGCCTGGCACATGGCGTGGAACGCCGCCGTAGCAGCCATGAACGATCAAACACAGCCACGCATGGCGCTTCGAGTCAAAGCGCAACGTGATTACTTCGCGCTCGGCAAAGATTTTCTCGAACGCGGAATAAAAAACAATCCCGACAGGCCCGACCTTTATGAAGCGCTTGCCCGTTTGTACAAGGAGAAATACAAAGACCACGAGCGCGCCTCTGAATATTACGCCAAGGCAGCGAGCGTCCCGGGAGCAGCGCCATGGGACCGGCGCTTCTCGGCCTATGAGCTTTCGTATTGCGAAGGTCGCGAGCGCGAAGCGTATGACCGCCTGCAAAGCCTCTATAACGAAGGAGAAAAGGAACGGCTCCCCACTCTAATTAGTCGATTAAAATCTCTCGAAGAAAAACTTGGCATTCCGCCGGAACAACGAATTCCCGATAAAGGAAGCAAAGTCGCGAAATAGCTAAAAATCACGCGAATTGCTCGCGCACCGGGGGCTTTTGCAGTTAAATCGTCGGTGCACAGGAAGCGCTCATCACAACGTTGTAACTGTTGAGTGGTTTAAGGTGGGATTGTAAATGCGTTTCGCAATCTTTAGTGACGTACATGCTAATCTGGAGGCGCTCGAAGCCGTGCTGGCCGATGCCCGCGAACGCAGATGTACCGATTTTGTGTGCCTGGGCGACATAGTGGGTTACAACGCCAGTCCGCGAGAGTGCCTGCAGCTTGTCCGTGAGTTGGATTGTCCGGTTGTGAAAGGGAACCATGACGAAGAGGCAACCCTGTCCGCCTCCTCGGAACGATTCAACGAATTGGCCGAGGACGCGATTCAATGGACCCGAGACCAGTTGGCGGACCAGGACAAGGAATGGTTGCGCAACCTGCCGTTACAGAAGCGGGTGCACGATTTCACGATCGTGCACGCCACGCTCGATACTCCCGGCCAGTGGGGATATGTCTTCAGCAATCTCGACGCTGCGGCAAGTTTCACCTATCAGCGCACGACTATCTGTTTCTTCGGCCACACCCATGTGCCGATGGTGTTTGTTCGCGATCAAGGCGTCCATCATCAGAGGGCCGAGCACGTCCGCATCGAGCCAACCAAGAAATATTTGATCAATGCAGGCGGCGTGGGGCAACCGCGCGATGGAAATTGGCGCGCGGCGTATTGCATTTACGACGTTGAGAATCATCTCGTCGAATTGCACCGCGTAAAATACGACATTGCCACCGCGCAAAAGAAGATTGCGAAAGCCGGCCTGCCACAACTCCTTGCCGAGCGGCTTGCAATTGGACGCTGAAGACAAAAGAAATTAGCAGTACGGCGCGTCACTCCGTGCGCGCCGTGAGGTAAAATGTGAACGGCGTGCAGAGGACTGCCCGCCCTACCGACGATTGTTCGCTCGCGCTCGGAGAATAAAGTCTGCAACCGGCAAATCGTTCGGGTAAGTGATTTTGAAATTGAAATCGTCGTTGAGTACGAGCACCACCTTGCGTCCCAGGCGCTCGACGGCTGATACCTCATCCGTAACGGAAACGTCTTCTGCACAAACGGCGCGATACGCCTCATCGAGCAGTTGCCGCTCGAAGATCTGCGGCGTTTGCATCGCATAAAGTTGCTCCCGATCCACGGAACCAGTGACAAGAAGATCGCCATCTGCGCGCTTCAGCGTGTCATTAATTGGCTCTGCAAGAGAAGCGGCGTCGAAGGTCCTGCATTCCTGGAATACCCGTTCGATCTGCTCCGCTGTAATGAGCGGCCGCGCCGCATCGTGGACCGCAACATATCGTGCGGCGGACTCCACAGCATTCAGGCCCGCGCGGACGGAATCCTGCCTCCGTTTCCCACCGGGAATCACCGATCGCACTTTCGTGAACTTTTCATCGGCAACAGCCGCTTCGATTTCATTGCGGCGATCTGAGCGCGCGACAATAATTATTTCAGCCACAGATTTCGCGCGCTCGAATGCGCGAATCGTGTGTGCAATAACTGGTTTGCCGGCGATCGGCGCGAGTAACTTATCGAAGCCCATCCGGCGGCTATCGCCCGCGGCGACGATGATGGCCGTTAGCATGGGCAGAAAGACAAACGCCCAACGCCCAACGTCCAACATCCAACGTCAAACTCAGAAGAGAAAAATTCGGCGTTGGGCATTGGGCGTTGAGCGGCGTTTTCTTCACTGAAGTTGCTTCTGCACTTCCGCGCTAAGCGTCTTGCCGTCTACGCGTCCGGCTACCTTTGATTGTAGCGCTTTCATCACAGCGCCCATTTGCGCTTTGGACGTAGCGCCGACCTCGCCAATTGTTTCGCGGACAATTCTCGAAACTTCCTCCGGGCTCATCGCCTGCGGCAAGTAGGCGTTCAGAATCGATAACTCTTGTCGTTCCTTCTCGGCCAGTTCCGAGCGGCCGCCTTTTTCAAAGCTCTCGATGGAATCCTGGCGTTGTTTCGCCTGCTTGCGAATCACCTGAGCAACCTCGGCGTCATTCAGTTCGGCTTCCGCGCCTGATTTTGCGATCGCGGCGTATTTCAGCGCCGATTTTAGCATGCGCAGAACACCCAGTTTGGCGGTGTCCTTGGCGCGCATGGCTTCTTTGAGATCCGAGTCGATGCGTTGGGAGAGTGTCACAGGACGTTAGGTGATCGGATTTTATTGTCACATGATGCTACGCGAGGACCGCGCGCATTTGTGTGGCGCAACGGTGCGCGGATTCGACGTCGCCAACCGACATCACGGTCAAATCTTTTTGCGTGCGCAGCAGCAGTCCTCCCAGCACGTTGCCCGGCCCCAACTCGATAAAGATCTCGCAACCGCGCGCCAACATTCGCTGGATGCAATCGTACCAGCGAACCGTTGCCGTCACCTGCTCCTGCAATGTGCGCCGAATTTCCGGAAGCTTTTCTGCTTCTTCACCGGTGACATTGCTGATGATAGGAAACTGCGGAATTTGCATCTGCATCTCGAGTAACACTTGCCCTAACTTGCTGTAAGCGCTCTCCATTAACCGCGAATGATACGCGCCGGCGACATTTAACATCATTGCGCGCCGGACGCCGTATTCCCTGGCTACGCCAACCGCCGCCTCGACGTTGGTGAGCTCGCCGGAAATTACGATTTGTTCAGGCGAATTAATATTGGCGATGTCGACATCTTCGTCGGCAGCCAGCCGCCGAAGATCATTCTCCTGGCCACCGATCATCGCCGCCATGCCGCCAAGCGTTGCCGCGCAGGCCTCGTCCATAAATTCGCCGCGCTTCTGCACAATCTGCAGCCCGGTCGCGAAATCGAACGTGCCCCCAGCCGCATGCGCAGTCATTTCACCGAGAGACAGGCCGGCCGCACAATCGATTGGAAAATCGCCAAACAATTCGCGAACAACGGCCAATGCCGCCAGTGAATGCACGTACAAGGCGGGCTGGCAATTCGATGTGGTCGTCAGCGTCTCCTCCGGTCCATTCCACATGATGTCGGTCAACTGCCGGCCGAGGATTTCATCAGCTTGCGCACACACGCTGGCCGCAAGCGGAAAATTCTCCGCCAGTTCCCGTCCCATTCCAACGCTTTGAGCGCCCTGGCCTGCGAAGAGCAGTGCGACTTTTCTCGCCATAGTGCGGTGTAGTTAACGCGCTTCCTCTTGCGTTGCGAGCGGAAGTTCTGGGGAGCGCGCGCGTCTCGCGTGCTGGCGTGCGCGTCCTCGCGAGCGCGAACTCCTCAAAACCTCTTAGTTGTTGCCAATAGATTACGCTGCAAGAAAAGTCCGTTTTGGCGGGACGCCAAAACCAACATGCGAGACGCGCGTGTTCCCCAGAATTTGCGCTTGCGCGAGCAGTCCCACTCGCCAGCGTAAATCACTGCCTGATCCATGCCTTTTACGACGCGCGAAATTGAGTCACCGGACCCGGTCACGCGAGTGGCCGCAGCCGACGCCGCTATGCGCCCGCCGGCTGACGACGACGTCGGCGAGAAGATGGTGCTCAACATGGGACCGTCGCATCCCGCTACCCACGGAGTTTTGCGGCTAGTGCTCGAACTGGATGGGGAAATTATCGCGAAGGCGACGCCTGACATCGGCTTCCTGCATCGCGGCGACGAGAAAATCGCCGAGAACATGCAGTACAACCAATTCGTGCCGTACACTGATCGTCTTGATTACCTCGCACCACTCTCGAACAATGTTGCTTACGCCCTCGCCGTAGAAAAACTAATGGGCTGGGAGATTCCGCCCCGTGGAAAAGCCATCCGCACGATGTGCTGTGAAACGTCGCGCATCTCGTCACATTTACTGGGTCTCGGGGCAATGGCGCTCGACCTCGGCGCAATGTCGGTTTTCCTCTACACGTTCACCGAGCGCGAAAAACTTTACGATCTTTTCGAGCTTTTGACGGGCGCGCGGTTCACCACGTCGTATACGCGTGTGGGCGGGCAAATCCGTGATCTGCCGGAGGGTTTCATTCCGCAGCTTAACAAATTCATGGATGACTTCGGCCCGAGTCTTGACGAATGCGACAGACTTCTTACGCGCAATCGCATTTTTGTCGATCGCACCAGAGACGTCGGCGTCATAACCAAAGAGCGCGCCATCGCCTATGCCATCTCCGGCCCGAACCTACGCGGGAGCGGAGTCGACCATGATCTGCGACGCAAACATCCGTATCTCGATTACGAGCAGTACGAGTTCGACGTCGTGATCGGCAGCGCGGGTGATTGTTACGATCGTTATCTGGTGCGTATCGAGGAAATGCGGCAAAGCGTCCGGATCTTACGGCAGGTCATCGACAAGCTTCCCGGTGGACCCATTAACGTTGCGGACTGGAAGAACATGACGCCTCCGAAATCGAGAGTAATGACAAAGATGGAGGAGCTAATTCACCATTTCATCGTCGTGACCGAAGGACTGGACGCGCCGCCGGGAGAGGTTTATTTCGCCGCTGAAAATCCAAAAGGCGAGCTTGGCTTCTACATCAACAGCAGAGGAGGCGGCGTGCCTTATCGCCTGAAGATTCGCGCACCCTCTTTCGTTAACCTCAGCATCCTGCCCGAGCTTCTCCCCGGCTGTATGATAAGCGATGTGCCGGCGGTGTTGGGTAGTCTGGACTTCGTAATGGGCGAATGCGATAGATGAACGGCAATGACGAATGACGAATTTCCAATGACGAACGAATTCCAAATAACGGAAACCGCGGTCGCCAAAATGCCTTCTAAGGGGACCTCTTCATTCGTGCTTCGTCATTCCTTCGGCATTCGTCATTCGTCATTCGTCATTACTATGGCCGCGCGCCTTGCGCTTGTATTGGTCCTCGCTGTGGCTGTTTCCTGTTCCAGCAAACGAATCACCAAGGCAAACGTCGATCAGGTAGCCGAGGGTATGTCAAAAAAGCAGGTGGAATCGATCTTGGGCCCACCGACTTCACTGACAAACGAGGATTTCGTGATCATGAAGAAAACGACGTACGTTTATCGGCAGGGCAAGGAGTCGGTCACGATTGTTTTCAAGGACGACAAAGTGCAGTCGAAAGACAGCACATTGAGCGATTAGTTGCTGTAGCGTCCGCTGTCCTCAGCGCACCAGTTGCAGGTGATACAGCAATCGCTAATCCGCTGAGGGAGGACCCTAGCACGAACGGGCAGTTGCCGTGTATAACGGCGCTAGATTAAACTTTAAAATGGCAGACTCGACGAACCTTTCTGTTCCCGCTGAGCTTGAGCGGAAAATGGATGAAGCGATCCGGCGGTATCCGTCGGACCACCGTCGAAGCGCAGCCATGCCGCTGTTGCATCTGTGGCAGGAACACTTCGGATCTATTAGCGACGACGCTGTGTTGTGGATCGCGGAAAAGCTTGGCCTCCAACCCATCAACATTCTCGAGCTGGTCACCTTCTACCCGATGTATCGAGAGCAACCGCCGGGCAAAACGCATGTCCGCGTGTGTCGGACGCTGAGTTGCGCCATGGCAGGCGGTTACGAGTTAATGGAAAAACTGTGCGCGACGTTTGACATTCGGCGCCCGACTCACGGCGACAGTATGCACAATCCGATTTCAGTCAGCCCGGATGGAAATTACAGCGTCGAGTTTGTGGAATGTCTCGCGAGCTGCGGTACGGCGCCCGTGTGCATGGTTGGCGAACAGTTGCATGAGAACGTCGATGCAAACTCGACTGCCAATCTGCTGCGAAATCAAACATCAAACATTAGACATCAAACATCCCCTCACCCGCTCGAACACCGATTGATTTACAAAAACATCGGACGCGCAGATTGGACGGCCGACATCGATTGTTATTTGCGCGACGGCGGTTACGAACAACTGAAGCAGGCGCTGGCCTTGTCGCGCGCTGACATCGTTAACAAAGTCAAAAATTCGGGCCTGCGCGGCCGTGGCGGAGCGGGATTTTCCTGCGGATTAAAATGGAGCTTTATCAAACCGGACGAAAAGCGGCCGGTCTATTTGATCTGCAATGCTGACGAATCCGAGCCTGGCACGTTCAAAGACCGTTACATCATCCATTACGATCCCCATCAGTTGCTCGAGGGAATCCTGATTTCGTGTTACGCGCTCAACGCGCGCACGGCTTACATCTACATACGAGGCGAATTCCCAGAGGGCGCGAAAATACTCGAACGCGCCATCGAGGAAGCGCGTGCGCACAATTTTCTCGGAAAGAATATGCTCGGCTCGGGCTTCGACGCCGAGGTTTACATTCATCGCGGAGCCGGCGCTTACATTTGCGGTGAAGAAACGGGTTTGATTGAATCGCTCGAAGGCAAACGCGGATATCCGCGCATTAAGCCGCCATATTTTCCCGCGGTGCTCGGTCTCTACATGTGCCCGACCATCGTCAACAACGTTGAGACGCTCTGCCACATCAAACACATTATCGCCATCGGCGGCGCGGAGTATGCGCGGCTGGGCCGCCCCAACAACACTGGCACACGCATCGTGTGCGTGAGCGGTGACGTACAGCGCCCTGGTTATTTTGAGATTGAAGTGGGCGCAGTCACGATGGGCCAGCTGATTTACGAGATGGCTGGAGGCTTGAGACCCGGCCGAAAACTGAAGGCGGTGATTCCGGGCGGAAGTTCGGCGAAAGTTTTGCGCGCGGACGAGCGATTCAAGCTCAAGCAAAAACAGCCTGACGGCGCAACCATCGAGCGCGAACTGTCGATCGAAGATATTCCGATGGATTTCGATTCGCTAACCGCGGCCGGTTCGATGGCTGGTTCCGGCGGCGTGATCGTGCTGGACGATTCTCGCGACATGGTGTGGGTGTTGAACAACATCAATGAGTTTTATGCGCACGAGAGCTGCGGCCAATGCACGCCGTGTCGCGAAGGCTCGCTTTGGATGAAAAAAATCACCGATCGGATCTTGCGCGGCGGCGGGGTTGTCGATGATCCAAAAACGCTCAAGACCATCGGCGACAACATTGCTGGCCGCACGATTTGCGCTTTCGGCGAAGCCTGCGCGTGGCCGACGCAAAGTTTCGTCGAGAAATTTCCGGAGGAATTCGCCGCGCGCGCGAAGAAAGCAACTCCCCCACCCCTGCCTCCGGAGTACACGCCCGAAGAACTGATCGAAGAAGACCAAATCCCCACCGTCCCAATGGCGCACGATCCCGGCTGGGAAAAAGCCGGAGCGAGAGGAACAATCTAGAAAAATGAATCAGGAAAGCAGGAAAGCAGGAAGAGTTCTCAGAGATTCCGAAGTCACCCAGCAGATTATCGCCGCTGCGATTCGCGTGCATCGCGAACTCGGACCTGGTTTTCTCGAATCAGTGTATGAAGAAGCGCTTGCAGTTGAATTCGCGCTGAGTGGAATTCAATTCATCCGGCAATATCCGGTGCCGCTCTTTTATCGCGATCATCAGATCGGCGAGCACCGTTTGGATTTCCTCGTCGAAGGAAAAATTGTTGTTGAATTAAAAGCTGTTAGCGAGCTCGAGGACATTCATTTCGCGATCGGTCGTAGCTATCTCAAAGCAACAAATCTCCAAGACGGTCTGCTCTTCAACTTCGCCACCGCTCCTTTAACGATTAAGCGCTTCTGTCGCGAGCGCAGGGGCAATGATGTGAACGTGGACCTCTTTAAATGAAAATTCCTGCTTTCCTGCTTTCCTGATTCTTGATGCCAACCGAATCATCAGTTCCGCTTTTCAACGTCCAGATTGATGGCGTGTGGCACCAATTTCCGAAAGGCACGCGGGTGATTGAAGCGTGCGAGCAGGCTGGCAGCTATGTGCCGCGGTATTGTTATCACAAGAAGCTCAGCTCGCCGGGAAATTGCCGGATGTGTTTGATTGAGATGGGGTTTCCGCGGCCCGGCCCGGATCGCAAACCGGAGCTCGGCGCCGACGGCAAACCGATCATCAACTGGATGCCGCGGCCGCAAATTTCCTGCGCGCAGGATATCTCCGACGGCATGGGCATTCGCACCAATTCGCCGCTTGTGAAGGAATGTCAGCGGGGTGTGATGGAATTTCTGCTGATCAATCATCCGCTTGATTGTCCCATTTGTGATCAGGCCGGCGAATGCCGGTTGCAGGAATTCAGCGTCGATTACGGAACATCCGGATCGCGTTTCCTCGAGAACAAAGTCAAAAAGCCGAAAAACGTGGAGATCGGCCCGCGCGTCACACTGGATGACGAGCGTTGCATCCTCTGCTCCCGTTGCATCCGGTTTTGCCACGAGATCGCACATGATGATGTGCTGGGATTCGTGGATCGCGGCAGTTACACGGTGCTCACTGCGCATCCGGGCAAACGGCTGGAGAACAATTATTCGTTGAACACAGTCGACATTTGCCCCGTGGGCGCGCTTACGTCCACCGACTTTCGTTTCAAAATGCGCGTGTGGTTCTTGAAAGAAACGAAGAGCATTTGCACCAGCTGCGCGACAGGTTGCAACACGATCATTGGCACGCGCGAGGACGTGATCTACCGGCAAACACCGCGCGAAAACGATCACGTCAATTCATCCTGGATGTGCGATTACGGCCGGCTCAACTTCAAATACCTCGAAGCCCAAAACCGATTGCTCGAGCCGCAGATCCGTTCCGGCGGACAGCTGATGCCGGCGAACTGGCCCGCGGCAATCGAGCAGGCCGCGCTTCAGTTGAAACAATTTTCAGGTCCGGAGATCGCGATTGTGGCGTCCGGCCGGATGACGAACGAGGAACTCTGGTTGACGCGCCAACTCGCGAGAACACTCGCCGTAGAGACAATCGATATTGTTCCGCGCCGTGGACCCGGCGACAACAT
>DATBDI010000009.1:0-4548 GCA_036270025.1 Candidatus Udaeobacter sp.
CGATTCACGCCCGTGATTGCCGCGCAGCCCGAGCCAGGCTCGCGTTTGTTACACGGCATGGCCGTGTCGCGGAAATACATGCACCGAGTTCGTTGGAGCAGATTGCCTGCGGTCGTCGCCATGTTGCGAAGTTGAGGTGACGCGCCGCTCAGAAGCGCTTCAGAAAGAACGGCGTAATTTTTCCGGACCGTTGGATTGTTGGCCAGATCGGTATTGCGAACTGTTGCGCCGATTTTCAGGCCGCCATCGGGAAGACCTTCTATCCTGTCGAGCGACAGATGATTTACGTCCACGAGTTGCCGCGGCGTCTCGACATTCAGCTTCATGTAGTCGACGAGATTCGTTCCCCCGGCGATGAAGCGAATATCAGCGCCTTGTTGCGCGGTGTTCGCTTTCTCGGCGGCAGCGATGGCTTGTCCCGGATTGTCAGCGCGCGTGAGTTCGAAAGGTTTCATCCCGCCTTCTGCCGGTTCGTGTTTTGCCGCACACTTTGAATTGCAGCGACGATGTTTTGATACGCGCCACATCGGCAAATGTTGCCGCTCATGAATTCCTTCACCTCGGCGTCTTCAGGTCCAACCGGCTCCGTCAGTAACGCCACCGCCGACATGATCTGACCGCACGTGCAGTAACCGCATTGATAGGCGTCGTGGGCAACGAACGCTTCCTGCATCGGATGCAGGTTTTCCGGTTGTCCAACGCCTTCAATCGTAGTGATCTCGTCGCCTTGATACATGGCCGCCAGGCACAAACATGAATTCATCCGCCGGCCGTTGACGTGCACCGTGCACGCGCCGCACTGCCCATGATCGCAGCCCTTCTTTGAGCCAGTCAGATGCAGATGCTCGCGCAAGCAATCGAGAAGCGTGGTCCGCGGATCGATTTGGAGGTCATAATTCTTGCCGTTCACGCGCAGGCTGACGGGAATGGCGCCTTCTGCAGCAGAGCCTGCTTCCATCTTTTCTGGTATCGCAGCCGATTCATCGCGCGACGGTTCCCCAAACACAGGAGCCGTTGAGGCCACCAAGCTGGCCATACCTAATCGAGATAGAAATTTTCGCCGTGTTGATTTTCCAAACTCCGAGCCGGCTTGCGACGATTCTGTTGGTTGGCTTTGTTCTGCCATGGAAACTTTCCTACACGTTCAACACAGCACTTTCCTAATAATCGTTTTCAGTTGTAAGTTGCGCCTATCGCCATTGGAAAGGTTTGTCACTGCTACTTCTGAGTGGGCGCGTGCTGCCTCTTTTGAGGGATGCCAAAGTGAAGGTTCACACTGCAATATGAGACGATGACTGGACACATCGAAATATTTCCCGATCGAGCGATGCTCGCCCGCCACGTAGCTGAATGGATTACGTCGGCTGCGCTCGAGGCGAAGGACACCTTCCGCGTCTCGCTCTCGGGCGGATCGACTCCCAAGACGTTGTATCAACTTCTCGCGTCGGACGAATTCCGGAACCAATTCCCGTGGCAGCGCGTCTCCTGGTATTTTGGAGACGAGCGTTTCGTTCCTTACGATAGTCCGGACAGTAATTATCGGATGGTTCGTGAGGCGATGTTCGCCAAGGCTCCTGTGCCGCCAGACAACATTCACCCAATTCCAGTCGACGGCAGCCCGGACGACGCCGCTCGGCGATACGAACGAACTCTGCAACAGGCGTGTGGCGCAACATCTCTCGATCCAACGCGACCGCTTTTCGATGTGACGCTGTTAGGTCTCGGTCCCGATGGGCATACAGCATCGCTCTTACCCGGCGAGCCTGTACTGGAGGAGCGTAAACGATGGGTTGCGGCCGTGTCGCATGGACGGCCCGAGGTGCGGATTACTTTGACTTATCCAGTGATCGAAAGCAGTCGGCGTGTCGCGTTTCTCGTCGCGGGCCGGGAGAAGGCCGCGATTTTCCGCGACATACGCGCCGGCGGCAGCGAGGTCCCAGCAGCGCGGGTGCGCCCGGTCGGCGAGCTTTTTTGGTTCGTTGATCGAGCCGCGGCTGGCGAGTCGTAATCGATATGTTATCTCGATCTCAGCTCGTACTGGAAACTGTCGAGCCGGAGCGTTACCTTTACACCTTCGCCAGAGCGGGCGTGGGTCATCTGTTCGGCCAGGCCGGAGCCCAGCCCCACGATGCAACGCTCAGGGACGCAGCGTAAGGTGTAGCCGAACCAATATGAAACCGAAGAGAGAATCACTTACATCATTGCCAGCCTGGAACTCACTCGCCACGCATAGTCAGGAGATTAAGAAACTTCATCTGCGTGAGCTATTCACTAATGATGCCACACGCGGTGAACGGTTCACCGTCGAAGCAGCCGGTTTGTTTCTGGACTACTCGAAGAACCGCGTCACTGACACCACCCTGAAGCTGCTCCTGCAACTCGCGGACGAGTGCGACTTGCGCGGCAGGATTGAGGCGATGTTTCGCGGTGAGAAAATAAACATCACCGAGAACCGCGCGGTGCTGCACGTGGCGTTACGTGCACCGAAGGATGAAGTTATCATGCTCGATGGCAAAAACGTGGTGCCCGAAGTTCATGCGGTCCTTGATAAGATGGCGGCGTTTAGCAATCGGATCCGCCGTGGCGAATGGCTTGGCCACAGCGGTAAACGCATCAGGAACATCGTGAACATTGGGATTGGCGGCTCCGATCTCGGCCCGGTGATGGCGTATGAAGCTCTGAAGTATTACAGCGATCGCACGCTGACGTTTCGCTTTGTCTCGAACATCGATGGCGCGGATTTTGTGGAAGCCACCCGCGATCTCGATCCGGGCGAAACGCTGTTCATCGTTTCTTCAAAGACCTTCACCACACTGGAGACAATGACCAATGCGGAAACCGCGCGCGAGTGGCTGTTACAGGGACTCGGGGGCGACAAAGCGGCGGTAGCCAAACATTTCGTCGCGGTTTCTACTAACGCGGAGAAGGTTGCCGCGTTCGGCATCGACACCGTAAACATGTTCGGCTTTTGGGACTGGGTAGGCGGACGCTACTCGATGGATTCGGCGATCGGCTTATCGACCATGCTGGCGATTGGCCCTGACAATTTCCGAAGCATGCTCGACGGTTTCCATCAAATAGACGAGCACTTCCGCACCACGCCATTTGATCAAAACCTGCCGGTTCTACTCGGTTTGTTCACTGTTTGGTACACCAACTTTTTTGATGCACAGACCGTCGCCGTTCTGCCGTACGAACAGTATCTGAAACGCTTCCCGGCCTATCTCCAGCAACTAACCATGGAGAGTAACGGCAAGCATGTGACGCTTGAGGGAAAGCAGGTCAACTATGACACCGGTCCGATCTTCTGGGGCGAGCCGGGGACTAATGGCCAGCATTCGTTCTATCAATTGATACATCAGGGGACACGATTGATTCCCTGTGATTTCATCGCCTTCGGCCACGCTCTTACTCCGTTAGGCCGTCATCACGATATACTCCTCGCCAATGTTTTTGCGCAGGCTGAAGCTCTGGCGTTTGGCAAAACAGCAGAACAGGTAAAAGCGGAAGGTGTGCCAGACTGGCTGGTGCCGCATCGCGTGTTTGAAGGTAACCGGCCATCGAATATTATCCTGACCGATCGGCTAACTCCCGACGCGCTCGGCAAACTGGTGGCGCTTTACGAACACAGCGTGTTCACTCAAGGCACGATCTGGAACATCGACTCATTCGATCAATGGGGCGTAGAACTCGGGAAAGCTTTAGCCCAACGCATCATTCCGGAGTTAGAAGCAAAGTCGCTGGCAGAGCTTAAACACGACAGTTCAACCAACCACCTGATCCGTCGCTATCGGAAACTGAAACAGACACCATGAACTCGTCTGGCGTACGCTGCGTGTAAGCGTCGGTGCTAGTATTCCGCGAACACATCGTCAGGATAACAGTACAACCAGTGCTCGCCCGGCTGCGCCGAGGCAATGGCGGGATGCCCGCTTGCACGCGCATGTTTGCTCGCATGACGATTAGGCGAGCTGTCGCAGCACAGCGTTTCGCCGCATTGCTGGCATGTGCGTAGATGGACCCAGGTCGCGCCGATCTTTACGCACTCTTCACATTCCAGACGCTTCGGATGTTTGACATCCTCGATTGCGTTCAGATGAGAACAGCCTCGCTCGTCCATAGCAACATCATTCTATTTCGTGTCATCAAAACGCGCAACGGACACAAAGCCTCTCGATCAACTGGCCGCGGTATGCTAACCAACGTTTTCACAGATGACTCCGGCAGAATTCAAAAGGAAATGGGCTCGGTATTCGGGAAAAGAAACTTCTGCGTACCAGGAGCACTTCAATGATCTTTGTGCACTGCTTGGTCAGCCGACCCCCGCAACGGCGGATCCGACCGGCACGGAATTGTTCTGTTTTCAGAAGCGCGTTGTGAAGGATGCTGAGCTGTTCGCGCTCGAAGAGCCCGGCCGAATAGCTGAACAGCCGGAAACCGACCGCGAGCGCGGATAGCCTTGTCTGGGAATCACCACCCGCTACAATATGAATTGATGAACGCCAAATTTACCGCCGTCGTGAAGCAGCGAGGCGAATGGTGGATAGG
>DATBDI010000010.1:0-7070 GCA_036270025.1 Candidatus Udaeobacter sp.
GCGTAGCGGGATTGGCGCACGCTGATCAGACTACGCAATCGGTGCAGGAAGCGCTGAAAAATCAAGGCGTCTATTACGGCAAAGTTACTGGCGACAAAAACTCCGAGACCGCCGCCGCGATTCGGCGTTACCAAATTCGAACTGGGTTGCAGGTCACTGGCGAGATTAACCCGGAGACATTGCAGTCACTCAACGTCAGCCTGAAGTCGAATCCGGCCCCCTCGTCGCAATCCGCTTCGACGCCTGCCATAGCTCAATCGAGCCCTGCCCCGCCGGATCAAAGTGCACCGGTCGCTCAGAATTCGTCGCCTCAGTCCGCTCAGTCGCTAGGCGAGCCGGATCGCCAGCTCGGGTCGACCTCGGAGGTGGTCAGCGGCGCCGCTTACACCTCCCCTCTGCAGCGAATAAACAAGCGTCTGGTTGTCGCTGAAGTGCAGCGTCAATTGACGAGTCGCGGCTATTATCAAGGCTCGGTCGATGGCAGATCCGGACGACGGACAGCGTTGGCTCTGCGCGCGTTCCAATTGCAATCGGGACTTCCACCGACCGGCCGGCTTGACGTGAGCACACTGCAGACGCTGGGTCTGACCGACCAGAACCTGGCGTATTTGCAGCCGGCTTCTCGCCAGCACGAAACCTGGATTCCGATCACGAAGTTCAAGCACGGCAAATGGAAAGTGAAATGGCAGAAGGTTCACCGCGGTCAAGAGGACGAGTACGGCGCGAGAAACCAGGACGAGTACGGCGATACCGGATGGCGCGGCGAATACAACAATGAATAGCCGCTAGCGTTCACGCTGTAGCGGCGGTCGGTGACCCCGGCACATGCTCGCAAATTTCTACGGTTTCCTTATCAGATACTTCACGTTGCGAGTCGGCGGATGATTTCCGTACGCTCGCGTCGCCGTTCCAATCTTGATCGCGCCGATCTTTTCCATCGCCTTTTGCGAGCGGATGTTCGTCTCTCCGACGTAAAACACCACGTTCTCAACAAACTTGAACGCGTGCGCCAGCATTAGTCGTTTCATTTCCTGGTTGCAACGTCCGCCCCAATACTTTCGCGCTAGAAATGTCCATCCAATCTCGATCTCCGATTTTTCTGGATCGTAACCGTAAAATCGTGTCGACCCGATGATTTGTTGATTGTCGTTATCGACGACGACAAACGCGCCGCCGGATTCCAAAGCGTCTTGGAAAAAAATTCTAAACACATCTTCGTTGTAGCGACCGCTTTCGGGGTGCTGTTCCCAGATCAGCGCATCGGACGCGACCGCGAACAGATCGTCCCAATCTTTAGGCTTGAGCGGCCGAAGCCCAATTAGTTCGCCTCTTAGATTTGGCTGAAGATCGAACGGCATTCAACCACGAATGGACAGGAATAACCGTGAATTCAAATTTTCGGACAGCCACGCGGCAGTGTCTGCAGCCGCGTCTGTGTGAGACGCGCGGCGCCTCGTGGCGTCAATCAGCGGTCGGCAACCTAACGTAAGACGTAGGTTTCGAGCATGAACATTTTCTCGAAGTCTATGGGACAGCGGAGGAGCTCGAAAAATTGAAAGCTCCGTTCGCGAATTTAAATCCAGCGTAATTTACGCTCGAAACGACGTTGTCGCGCCAACCAGCGTCTTTTAAACGCGCAAATATTGAGTCGAACGTAAGGCTAGCCTCTTTGCGCAAGATCGTACGTTACTCACCATCAATGTGGCCCATGCCCTCCGCCCCGCTGAACGTTGCCGCGAATCTCACCACCCATGAACATCGTCGTGTGCATGTTCGCATAGGATAGATCGCTGCGCACAGCCTCCAAGGCCGAGTCCAGGTCGCCTGGGCTAATGCCCTGGCCGCCGGGCCCCGTAACATTTGCTGCTGTGATTGTCCCCGTAATGGTTCCTGAAGTGGCCGCCGGGCAATCTGGTTGGTTCCCGCCTCCGCACAGGAATATCATCACACCACCGGAGACCTTGCTGGGCGCGAAGTGCAGGTGAGCGAAAATAAGGTTCGATGAGAGGCCGGAGAACGTTAATGAGAAGGTGATAGTGTCCCCGATCGTCATTTGGAAGTCTGCTGTGCCGGCACTATTGATTGGAGGCACTTCATTTTCTCCAGCGAGGCTCGCGGAAAAACGCTCCGTATGAGGGTTGGCTATGGGTGCAGCAACCAGATTCGCCGTCACTGCGGCTATCGCCCAAAAAACAATATTTTTAGTCTTCATAATTATATATTCCTCCTTTGCGAGGCTAGGAGCGCCATTCGGTCTCTGTAAAGAAAAGTAATGTAACAATTTTGTTACTTTTTGATGGCTGCGATTCAGAGGTCAGCCGCCCTCGTCTGCAGAGGGACAAAGCTTGGCGTGCGAAAGATATCTGCGGGGATCAGCTGATAGGTCCTAGCGACGAAGGTGGGCGAAGACAGGAGTTTTAAGGCCGATTGACCTGCCAGATCACTAATTCGTTGTCTTTCAATTTTCCGAGCTTATTCGAACGGCGTAATTCGAGCTGATAATGTTTGTCGCCAACTTGGAATTCTACCGGCCCAATGTCGCCGGTGCCGGCACTCCACGAAACCGTTTTCTCAGTGCTTCCGTTGCTGATTTTGAAATCATAATAGAGGAACCCTCTCGGGTAAGGTCGGTGAGCTTTGGCGACGTTCGCCGACGAACTCGACCGTGAAATCCGGAAGTTCGATTTTCTGCCGCGCCTGGTATTTCACACGCGTGCCATAGGAAGCCTTCTCGGACGTGGCATGGCTATCGCTGGCAGCGGTGCAAGCCAACAAGCCGGCGAGGAGAAATATCAGCATCGAATTGTTTTTCACGTACCGAAAGTTTCCGAACTCTTTTGGAGCACTCGAAGCAATTTGTCGATGAGGACTCACGGCATCGATCCGTCAGGTTGTTACGATCTCGATTGCGTCAGACGAATTATTTTGGGCAATCGCGATGCCGTTCACCAAAAACGGCTAATGTGATTATCGAAACTAATTTCTCCGTCTGTGGGTGTTTGTTGATTTGCGTTGGGCGGTTTTTGCGTGTCGAAAATGGCGGCGGTACTGGCCGGGAGGAATCCTTAGCGCGCGCTGGAACACGTTGCGCATCGAATTGACGTTCCCGAAGCCGCATTCTGTGGCGATTGTTTCCATGCTGTTTTGACTTTCTTCCAACCGACGGCGAGCACCTTCGATCCGTAAACGCTCCACAAATTTCGCGGGTGTAGTTTTCATCTCTCTGGTGAAGACCCGCGCGAAATTGCGGGGACTCATACTGACTCGTTCCGCGAGCACCGGCACGGTCAGCGATTTGTTTAGGTTGTCGAGCGCCCAGGCCTCGAGTTCACGCAACGGTTTTCGATCGGTCAGTTGCAAAGATAGCGCGGCACTGAATTGCGATTGTCCGCCTGGCCGGCGCAAGTACAGCACCAGGTTACGTGCCACCCGTAACGCCAGACGTGAGCCGTGGTCTTCTTCAACGAGCGCCAACGCGAGGTCCATTCCCGCTGTGACCCCGGCAGAAGTGTAAACGTTTTCATCCCGAATAAAAATTGGATCGGGATCAACACGAGCGTGTGGAGCTCGCCTGATCAAAACCTCGCACCAGTTCCAATGAGTAGTAGCGCGGCGGCCGTCGAGCAAACCGGCCCGGGCCAGCAGCATCGCACCGGTACAGACGGAGCCGACTCGGCGAATTCGTCCCGCAATCTTTCGGAGCCAGCGGACTACCTCCGGATTGATTTCGTCCCGTTCGATCGAATTGCCACCGGCGACAAGCAGAGTGTCGATGTTTCCGCGCAATTCACGGAATGTCTTATCTGCGGTCACGCGCAAGCCGCAATTCGCGACGAACGATCGACGCGCAGAAGTGGTTACCACTTCGACCGAATAGATCGGACGCCGTCCGGGATTTTCGCGGCCGAACATCTCCGCCGCGCGAGCAAAGACCTGAAGGGGACCAACTAAGTCGAGGATCTCGACCTCGGGCGCGGCAACGAACACCACACGCCGCGTCGCCGGAGCCGGACTCGCAGCATCGGTGCGCAGACTCACAGCTTCTTATTAGCTGCTAGGAACTTATCCGGAGCAGCGTCGAAAGTTTTCTTGTCGTCTTCGGAGCAGAAATAATAAGTCGCGCCCTTAAACACCAACTTGGGGGCGGTGGCTGGATCGACATTCATTCCACACACTGGACAGAGTGGATGTTCAGCGGTGGAGACAGGTGCGCTGGCGTAAGCTTGGTTCGAGTCCGCATTCATCCAACCTTGCCCCTGGTATTCCATGTTGTAGGCAGTTTCCTTCGCGACCTCGCGGCCGAAGTAGCGCTCCACCACGCGCAGCGCGAGATCTATGCCGGATGAAAGACCACCGGCAGTCGCAAGATTTCCGTCTTCGACAAATCTGGCTCCGCGCTTGAGATGAACGTCCGGAAACTCTATCGCGAACGGACCAAAAGCTCCGTGATAAGTAGTAGCTGATTTTCCGGACAGAAGTCCGGTTTTCGCCAGAACAAATGCGCCTGTGCAAACCGACATCGTTACATCCGTATCCTTTGAAGTTTTGCGAAGCCATTCCAGCATTGCCGCAGTCGGTTTACTCTGCGCGGGGATGACAATGACTTTCGGCGCCGGCGCGTCGTTGAGCGTGTAATCGGGGACAATCTTCATCCCGCCGCCTGCACGGATCGGAGAAGTCGATTCAGAAACCGTGTAAAGGCGAAACGGATGATCGTTACGGCCGGGAACCGTTACATCGCGAAAAACTTCCCAAGGCCCGCAAAAGTCGATAATCACCGCGCCTTCTGAAATGAGAAAGGCGACCGGAATGCTTCCCTGGGCGGGCGGCTTCAGCGGACTTGCTTCGATCGGAGCTGCCATCGCGGAAATCTGACCGATAACCCACAGGACAGTCGCAGCGATAAAGCCGACCTTTGTTACACGATAGAATAATTCACTTTTATTGGCGTCGGTTAATGCATTCATGATGATCTATTATAACCAAACAGAACAGCTGGCAGCAATGACAAGTATCATCATATTTCTGCCAGAGAAAGTTCTGAGTGCGTCAAATCCCTCGATGTTGATCTTCAGCTCGCGCATGCAATCCGCTTGTGGTGGTAATGCGGACCGCTGTCGTTGCGGAGGGCAGCTCTGCCGCCTGCAGCGCGAACTGCACGATGGTCATCATCGCGACAATGAATAGGACTGGATAGATTACCAATTCAAGGAGGTTGCGACGTCTTTCCTCTGACCGCATCAGAAGCGCGTACGTGGATTCGTGCTTTCCTCCTGGTTGATCGATTGTGTTTGTTAGCTCGTTCATGCAGCTAATTTCAAACGCTGCCGATTGGCCGCGATGACAAAGGTCATCAACTTTCTGCCAAATTAGCACAGGGAAATCTGCGCCGATTAGCTTTCGATCTCCAGATCTGGTCGCGGACAATCCGACATCGCGGGGAGTGGTCACCGCGGCGGGCGGTCTCGGCGCCCATTCGTGGTTACGCAGTCTTTGGAGTTTTCGGGAACGAAGGCAGCGACTCGTCGATCACGACCCAGGGCAATTTATCTTCGAGCCAGATCACTTTCGTCGGCGCAAACGGCGTTGGATCGTCCAGCGACGCGATCGTCACGTCGATCGCGTCGGAATCTTTGGTGTCTTCGAAAAACAAATGCGTGCCGCAACATGCGGCGAAAGAGCGAATCCGATTCGCGTGCGCAATTTTGCGCGGTTCGCCCTTTGTCACCGTCACGATCAAATCTGCCCGCGGCACTGATCCCCACTGCACATACGGGGCACCTGCGCTTCGCCGGCAATCGATGCAATGACAATCGACCAAAGCAAAGGGCCGACTCTTCAACACGTATCGTGTCCCGCCACAAATGCATCCACCGGTGAGCTCCATATCGCTCAGCCGACTTAACCACGAATGCACGTGAATGAACACCAATAAGTTATAGCCGCCGGTCGCTGACCGCGGCCCTGATCATTCGGCGTAGGGCTTTGGACGTTGAGCGCCTGCCACGACAGAGCCGCGCGAACTTGGGTTGAGCGTTTTCCGCTTCTTACTTTTTCCTTCTCACTTCCTACTTTCAGGGTCGCGGAGCCGGTGTTGGCCGGGGCCTGGGCGTAGCCCTTGGTCTTACGGTTGGAGTTGGTCTCGGTGTAGAGGTTGGTGTCGCTGTTGGAGTCGAACTAGGAGTTACACTCGGTGTTACCGTTGCCGTGGGTGTTACCGTCACAGTGGCCGTCGGAGTTGATGTGGGGGTCAGGGTCGCTGTGGCCGTTGCTGTCGCTGTGGCTGTTGCTGTTGCTGTCGCTGTGGCTGTTGGAGTCGGAGTAGGTGTTCCCACTGGTCCGCCGCCCACATTTCGAAGGAGCACGATGGCATTGTGAAGGCCGCTCGGAGGCAGACCGATCGCTGCCGCAATATCCAATCGGCCATCACCGTCAAAATCAGCCACGGTCCCAAGAATGGGGGTGTTACCGATGCCGTACCGCTCGTGCGGGCGCAGGCTGCCGTCCGGGTTAACAATAAAGACCGATACGTCGTTCGAGGCGTAATTAAATACGGTAAGATCGGGCGTTCCGTCGCCGTTCACGTCACCCGGTTCCAAGTCGTTGCTGATCCGCAGATTTTCCAACACACTTGAACCCGTCTGCGTTCTTACCGCTTGAAAGGTTCCGTTACCATTTCCCAGAGCGGTCCCAATCAAATCCGTGCCAAAGGAAGGTTGTTGCATGATCATGCCTGCATCGAGCAACCCGTCGCCGTTAAAATCGGCCATCTTGAATTTGAAGGGCGCGGTCGTGCTGATAATTGGAGCTCCAAACGTAAGATTTCCGTTTCCAGGAAATACACCCATACCGTCTGGCAGGGCAGTAATGATGTCGATGTTACTATCACCGGTTACCTCCGCGAGAGTCAGCCCGTGAGGTAGTCGACCGGGGAGATTGATATCGGGCATTCGAACGAAGTTCTGGTTTCCGTCGTTGCGGAAAACAAAGATGCGAGCCTCGACTCCCGGACAGGTCTCCTCTTCGGTCAGCACAATGTCGAGGTCGCCGTCGTGATCGAGGTCGGCAGC
>DATBDI010000011.1:0-7116 GCA_036270025.1 Candidatus Udaeobacter sp.
AGATCTGAACCAGCTGATTCCGCTTGCCTTTGCGTGTTTTCTTCTCGGCGCCGTCGAAACGGCTGCGATTGGGCGAATGTTGGTCGCCAAGCACGGCGGAAGGTTCGATGCCAATCAAGAAAATCTGGCGCTCGCAGCGTCGAACCTAGCTGCCGGGCTCGGTAGCGGTTTTCCCGTCAGCGGGGGTACGTCGCAGTCGCTCGTCAATGAAGAGGGCGGCGCAAAAACACCGCTCTCCACGGCTCTGGCGGCAGTGTTCATTCTCATCGTTGTGCTCTTTTTCTCCCACCTCTTGAGCGCGTTGCCGCAGCCGGTCCTCGCCGCTGTAGTGTTAGTGGCGGTGGGGGGCTTGCTTAAACTTTCAACCCTCAAGCAGCTCTGGCAGAGCGATCGTCCGGAGTTTGTCGTGGCGGTAACGGCTTTTATCGGCGTACTCACGTTTGGTTTGCTCCTCGGCGTGATGATCGGGGCTGTGATCTCGCTCGTGCAGCTGGTCCGCGCTTCCTCGAGGCCTCACGTTGCTCTGCTCGGACGAATTGCCGGCACCCGTCGCTTTTCGGACTGCGAACGACATCGCGACAATCAACTCATCCCCGAAGTAATGATTTTCCGGCCGGAATCGGCCCTCGTCTATTTCAACGTGGACAATGTCTGCGACGCCATTTTGAGCCGTGTTCACGCCGAACCGACGCCACCGAAGCTCGTAGTGCTCGATCTTTCCGCCGCGTCGCTTGTTGACATGCAGAGTGCCTACATGCTTGCGGGTATGGCTGAGGAACTCATCGCCGAGCATATCCGATTCCAGGCGGTTGAACCGCGTTCCTCAGTGCGCGATCGGCTCCGCCATGAAGGCGTCGACAGCAAATTGGGCGGCGTAAACCGCTTTACAACTGTCGCCGACGTGATCGATCACTTTCAGCGGGAGCCCAACGCCTCCCCTTCGCAGCCTAACGAACCACATCCAACGGAGTAAAACTTATGCCATTCGATAAATTCGTAGACATCGACAAAATCGACGACGACCGCCGTAACAGCGTCATGAAGTCGATTCGAACAATCAACGTTGAAGAACTCAAGAAGCTCGCCGATGAGATTTTCCATTCTCCCGACGATCCCTGGCGACAAACTTTGCTTGAATTGATCGCGGAAAATCCGGGCGCGACGTTCTACCACGCGGACGCGGGTGAAGGCGTCATCTTTCTATACGGCCGCGATATAGACAAAGGCCTGTGGTACCTCTACGGGAATGGGATGGGACCACTGCCAGCACGAGTGCGGCAGATGATGAAAGAAGCGATCGTAAAAAGCCAGTGATCGGCAGAGAATCTGTGAGGCGATTAGACAAAACTGCTGTAGCCACCGGCCTGTGGCCGGTCAAACATAGGCGCCTGATCTTGGATTGGACGGCCCACAGGGCCGTGGCTACAGAAATCGCTGCAAGGGACAAGCTCGGCTGTCTGTGAATCGCTGGAAGGCGCGCAAAATTTAGTGAAATTTCCAGGCTCACAAGCTTGAGAAAAAGATGGGAAAAAGACTGAATGATGGTGGCCATCAATAGTATCTTGATCGCGCGGGTCGCGTTACGATTCGCGGTATTGCCATGAAGACGACTAGAGTAGTCATTGCCGGTGGCGGATTTGCCGGGCTTTACGCGGCAATGCACTTCGACAAACGGCTCGCGCGTCGAGCGGACGTAGAGGTGACGCTGATCAGTCGCGAGAATTTTATTCTCTTTACGCCGATGCTGCACGAAGTCGCAGCGGGCGATCTTTATCCGGGCGACATCGTCAATCCGCTCCGCCGCATTCTTCGGCATGTGAAGTTTGTTGAAGCCGATGTATGCACAGTTGATCTGACCGGCCGAATAGTCGGCTGCAGAGGTGGCATGGCGGAGCGCGAACTGAACTTCGAGTTTGATCATCTGCTTCTGACGCTCGGTTCGGAAACAAACTTCTTCAATATGGACGGCGTGCGCGACTGGTCGGTAACCATGAAAAGCCTGACTGACGCAGCGCTGCTACGCAATCGCATGGTGGCGCTTTTGGAAGAAGCCTCTCTACAGAGCGATGAGGCGACGCGACGGCAGTTACTCACGTTCGTCACTGCTGGCGGTGGTTTCTCCGGCGCCGAAACAACCGGTGCTGTTAACGACTTCGTGCGGGAGACCGTGCGCTATTATCCGCAGTTACGCGAAGGATTGATTCGAGTTGTGGTGGTTCATCCCGGGGATTTCATTCTGCCTGAATTAGGCGAAGAACTGGGGCGCTATGCCGAACTGAAATTGCGCGAACGCGAAGTGGAGGTGATCAAAGGCCCGCGTGTGGCGAACTACGATGGGGAGGTGGTCACGTTAAGCGATGGCACATCGATTCCCGCCGCGACTCTGATCTGGACGGCAGGTGTAAAACCCAGCCCGGTCATTGCATCATTACCTTGCGAGAAGGTACGTGGTCGACTCCTGGTTAGTGAGTACATGGCGGTGACGGGTGTTCCTGGGTTATGGGCGGCAGGCGATTGCGCAGCCGTGCCCATCTTAGACACCGAAAACTTTCATCCGCCAACGGCGCAGCACGGCTTACGAGAAGGAGTGGTGGTTGCGAAGAACATTGAAGCTACGATTCTCGATCGGCCGCTCAAGTCGTTCGATTTTAAAATGTTGGGACAGTTGGCGAGCATTGGTCATCATACCGGTGTGGCGATGGTGTTTGGGATCAAGTTTTCCGGTTTTATCGCCTGGTGGTTCTGGCGATCGGTGTATCTAATGAAGCTTCCACGCCTGGCTAAGAAGCTGCGAGTCATGGCGAGTTGGACACTTGATCTTTTCTTCGGCCAGGAGATCGAACAGATGATCACCGTCCGTGATATCGAAGAGCTCAGCGGTCAACTAGCTCGAACCCGCGCGCGAGCAAAGCAAGGTCAGATCGCGCCAATTGGTCCAAGTGCTTCGCGTGCTGTGCCCGCCTCTCCCCTCACGGGTGAGAGGAAGGAGGTGAGGGGTCATACAGAATGAATGTGCGTTCGACCAAACCCTCACCCTCCCCCTCTCCCTTGGTAAGGGCGAGGCGACCCATGCGCGTCCGGAAACGCTCCCAACTGTTAACGAGCCCGGCTTCGGTGCTCGCCAATTCGGGTCACGATCAGCCATAATGATTCTTCATGAAACGCTGTTGCGAGATTCGAGAGGTTCTCGTGAAGATTTCTTTCATCGGAGCAGCACAATTGTTCGCGACGATCGGGATCGCACTTGGACGCGATGATCCTCCTCCGTCGCCAGTGAGGCCGTGGGCGCCACCGGCGCTTCCAAGATATGAAGGAGACCTTCGCCAATACCAACCGACTGAAGCCGAACGGCGCTATTTGCCGGCCATTGATCCGCGCAAGACCTACAATCTCGCCGAACTGATTGACATCGCGCAACGCAGCAATCCGGAAACACGCGTCGCCTGGGAGCGCGCCCGGATGGCAGCTGCAGCCGTCGGTCTCACGGAGAGCGCCTATTATCCGTACGTTGTGGCGGCTGCCGCAGGGGGATACGATCGGGCCTTTATTCCATTCCCAACGTTGCGGACTCTGCCACAACCGCCTCCAACAAATGGTAACCTGCCGAACGTGGAGATTGTCGGCGGAAGTACGTTAAGCACTGAGTCGCTGCTGGCCCGCGGCGAGTTAACCGCGAAATGGTTGCTGCTCGACTTCGGCGGACGCAGCGCGACCAGGGGAGCAGCGCGCGAGAAATTGATGATGGCGAATGTCGGTTTCAACGGAACGCATCAGAAAATCGTCTTTGATGTGACCGACCGCTTTTACCAGCTCGGCACGGCCCGGCAAAAAGTGATGGTAACTCAGAGCGCACTGGACGCGGCAAACACGGTTGAGCAGGCGGCGCAAACGCGCTTTGATAATGGGCTTGCCACCAAACCCGAGTTGCTGCAGGCCCAGCAACAGAGCGCGCAATCCAATTTTGATCTTCAGGCTAGCCTTGGCGCGGAGAGCGACGCCAGAGTCGCTCTGATCGAAAGCATCGGGCTTCTGCCGACGGTGCATTTCAAGGTTGCGGACTTGCCACGGCAAAGTGGCTTGGATTTTCAGAGCGAAGATTCTGTTGGTGAATTAATCACGAAAGCTTTGGCGCAAAGGCCGGATCTCGTTGCAAAACTGGCCAACGTTCGTTCGAAGGAATATGAGATCCGCAAGATCCGCTCCGAGTATTATCCAAAGGTCACGTTAGACGCCCACGTTTCCGAAACGGAGCTGCAAGTCAGCATCAAACATTCGGACTACTTCGGCGGCGGCGACTATACTTTGGGCGCATTTCTGACTATGGAGGTGCCGATCTTCGACGGGTTCGCGCGCCGGCACAAACTCGACATTGCCGAGGCCGACCTGCACCAGGCGGAGAACGAACTTTCCGGAGCACGCGACTCGGCCGCGCGAGATGTCTGGAAGGCGTACACCGGTTACCGAACAGCACTGAAAAAGCAGGATGCGGCCGAAAAATTGCTGACCGCATCCAAAAGCGCATTTGACGCCGTGCTCGAATCGTACAAGCAAGGGCTGAGCACATATCCAGAGGTCGTTAATGCGGAACGCAATCTCAGCGCTGCGCTTGCGACCAGTCACGACACGCAAGCAGCCATTTACACCACGCAAGCGGCGCTCGCGCTGAGCGTTGGCGATCTTGCCCGCCCTGCTCCGCCAGTAGTCAGGCAGCCACGAAGATGAAAACAGAATTTGCGCGAGTTGCTCCCAGCAGCAGCAACAATCCCCCACCCGTTCGGCGTAGTCGGTCTCGACCGATCGGAATCATTGGGCTGCTCCTGCTAATTGGGGCATTGATCTTCGTGGTCCGACCGGTGAGCCACCGCTCACCGACAATCGATATTCTCGGTTCCTATTTTCCTGCCTGGATGATCTGTATTGTGAGTGGGTTGACTCTGACGCTAGTTAGCCGGTGGATTGTTCGAGCGTATCATCTGGAACCTTATGCATCTCCGGCACCGCTTATCTACTCGTGCCTGACGCTTATTTACACCTTTGTGACATGGATCATTTTTTACCAGAACTAATGAGCCTTTCGATCCTTACTGGGTGCCGAGCGAATGAAAGCGATGCGAGGACTCATCGCACTCCCAAAGCACTTCGTGCGAAATTCGCCAGATGCTGTGCAGTGTTTCGCCCAGCTTTTGGAGTGCGTACGCGTCCTCGCGTCGCTTTTCGCAGCCGGCCTGGATTACAGCGAGATCGGTAAAGGATCATGAGCGAGCCAACGACCACCTTGAATCAGGAGACTGCCAACCGGACTGGTGCCAGCGGCGTAACACAGGCCGCCGCTCCTGCAACACCGGAGGTGACTCCGACGGCAAAAGATAGCGCCGAGGGCCGGAAGCTCATTCGCAACCTCGTCGTGTTGCTCGTTGTCTTCGGTGCAGTTTTTCTAACGCTTTATGTCTGGAGTGTACTCGAGCGGCATCCACGAACCGACGACGCGGCCGCGCGCGCCAACATCGTCGGAATCGTTCCGCGCGTCCGTGGCCCGATCGTTAACCTCGCTGTGCAGGACAACCAGTTAGTAAAGCAGGGCGATCTGCTGTTCGAGATCGATCCGGCCGATTATGAGCAGGCGCTGGATCGAGCGAAATCGGCGCTTTCGGCTCTCGACGAGCAAATCGAAGTGGGACGCGCGCAAGACGAACAGTTGAAATTCGGAGTCAAGGCCGCCGAGGCTGGCGTTCAAAGCGCGACTGCGCAACTCAAGCAATCGCAGGATACGTTGCACCGGCTCGAGCCGCTGCTGCCAAAACATTTCGCAACGGCGGAACAAGTGGACGAGGCGCGAACGAAGGTTGCGATAGCCGCACAGGACGTAGCGGCGGAAGAGCAAAAGCTCAACACCGCGCGTGCGCAGCTAAGCCAGTTGCAAACTTTACTCGCGCAACGATCCGGTGCGACTGCCGCTGTAAAGCAGGCCGAGCTGGATCTCTCCTACTGCAAGGTGAGCGCACCTTTCGATGGTCGAGTAATAAATCTGAATATCTCCGCCGGCGCTTACGCCAGCGTCGGCGTCCCGGTGTTTTCAATTCTCGACACGACAAAATGGTACGTGGTGGCCAATTTTCGTGAGCGCGAGCTTCGCTACATGGCGCCGGGAAGTCCCGCAACGGTTTACCTTGTATCCGCGCCTAACCAGCGATTTCGCGGAAAGGTGCAGGGAATCGGATGGGCGGTTAAGCCGGAGGGCGAGGTCGATCTACCACCTTCCGGCGTGCCTTATGTGAAGCGCGAACTGAACTGGGTGCGGGTCGCGCAGCGCTTTCCCGTTCGTATCGAAGTGGAAAATCCCGATCCCAACTTGTTTCGCATGGGAGCATCAGCCGTTGCGATTATTGACGGTCCACCTCGCTAGATGAACTCGCACGTGCTTGCGGTGAGTAGCGATAAGCGCCGAAGGCGCAACTTCAGTTTTAGCCTGGGGCCACGCCCCAGGTTTTCGCAGATCCGCCAATCGGTGGCGCTGAAAGCGCGATTCATTTCCAAGCCCGAATCGAGTCGCGCCTTCAGCGCTCACATCCGTTCCAATCAAAAGAATCCTAGGGCGTTGCCCCAGGCTGGCAATGGCACTGCGCCTTCAGCGCTAAACACATACGCAAGCGCAGAGGCGAATGTCGCCCTAATCATATGAGCGCGATAAGCGCAACTGCGCCGGAACCAGCTTTTTTGCCGTTTGCTTCTCTCGCCTGGTTCAACCACCAGTTAGCACCGACGCCTGAACGCGCTCGGCGAACGGCGATCATGGTCGCTGCCGCAGTTTTGTGTGTGATCATTTCCATGACGTTGCAGGTGCCGGAGCTGTCTGTCACCGCTTACATGCCTTTCTTCATGTCAAAGGAAAGCAAGTTTCTCACGACACTTACCGGAGTCATCGGGCTTATCGGCCTGACCATCGGCATCAGCGCGAGTCTCCTGCTTTACAAGTTTACCTATGGTCATCCTGAACTGCGCATTCCCGGAATGGCGATCGCACTGTTTCTTGGAATGTATGTGTCACGCATTTTTGTGCTCGGGCCACTCGGATTCCTCACCGGTTTTGTTGTCGCTGTCTCGCAGTCGGTCGGAGAA
>DATBDI010000012.1:0-5179 GCA_036270025.1 Candidatus Udaeobacter sp.
ACAGCGCTCGTTGCAGACGCCGTGGCGCGGAATCCCGACCTCAAGGCCGCCGCCGCTCGCGTGGAAGCATCGCGGGCTGCTGTGCGCATTGCCGCATCATCGCTTTACCCGCGCATCGCTATGAAGGGTTTGGGCGAGCGCCAGGGACAGCATCTTAGTGGCGACCTCGGTCGCAACATTAATCCGCCGTCCTTCGGGGGTCCGGGAACGGAGGACAGCGGCGGCGCTGGACTCGACACCAGCATGGATGACACATCACAGCGTTGGGTATATGGCATCGCCGCTGGTGCAGCATGGGAGGCGGATGTGTGGGGGCGGATTCGCTCGAAGAAAGCTGCAGCCAGGGCTGAAAGCCTCGCGCTGGAGGCCGACTACGAATTTGCGCGGCAATCACTCGCCGCAGCCGTAGCGCGCGCGTACTTCACGACTATCGAGGCCGCGCAGCAGGAAGCCAACGCACAGGACACACTCGATATCTACCAGGATTACACAAAGCTCACTGACGTGCGCAAAGAGCAGGGGTTCGCGAGCGATTTCGACGTGTCCCAAATCAGGTCGCGCACCGCCGCCGCCGAGGATGCACTGTACACCGCACAGGCCGCGCGGGCCCAGAGCATCCGCGCGATCGAGGTCGTGACCAGCCGCTATCCTGCCGGCAGGTTTGATGTGCGACGTTCCTTCCCCAGTCAACCGAGAGGCGTGCCCGCCGGGTTGCCCGCGCAAATCCTCGAACGTCGCCCGGATCTCATCGCCAGCGAGCGCCGCTTCGCCGCTGCCTTTCATCGGGTGAACGAAGCGCGCACCGCGCGTCTGCCGCGCTTTGTGCTCAGCGCCACGAGCGGACTCGGAACCGCGGACCTTGACGGGGTCGGCACGCTCGATGCCCTCGTCTGGAGTTTCGCCGGTGGGGTTACGCAACCGATTTTCTTTGGCGGTGAACTTAAGGCTGCCCAGGATCTTCGCACCGCCGAGCAAAAAGCCGCCGCCGCAAGTTACGTAGGTTCCGCGTTGCGCGCGTTCCAAAACGTGGAAGACGCTCTGGCGTCCGATTACTATCTTCGTAAACGTGAAGGCGCGCTGGGCGAAGCCGTTTCGAGCAGCGCCGAATCGGTGACGTACGGCAGGCAGCAGCTCGAACAAGGCCAGATCGACATGTTCAACGTCTTGCGTCTCGTCGGCGAAAACCTCGCCGCGAAGGTCCAACTCACTCAAATCCGCGCTTCCCGCCTGCGCGAACGCGTGAATCTTTACCTGGCCCTCGGCGGTGATTTCGAGGGAACTAGCACGCTGGCAAAATAAAAGGACCAGCCAATGGGAACGATTACCAATAATTATCGGGATACCCACGTATTGAACCTGGGCGCCGGAGGTGAACGCGGTCCGTACCTCGTGACTCAAACTGGGGTTGCCCCAAGCGATCCCTTACCAAAGGAGCGGATGTTTGTGCTTCGTCCGGATGGACGCTGGGTCGACTTTAACGCCTACGTTTGTCAGGGGAAACCGGAGGCGATGGACGAGATTGTTTTTTCCACCACTACGCAGGTGATGGAGACATTCGGCAAATTAATGGGCCGGCCTCAGTTTCTCGACCTGCCTGTCGATGAGGCAGGACTCAAGGCTTGGGTAGAACGTCAGAAAGACGGTAATCCCTTGGAAGCGGCTCACGAGTGGGCGGTCGGATATCGAGAACGCCACCGCAAAAAGCGTCGTGGCCCAGGCGAGTCGACACTATGGGCAAGGATATTGCGGCAACGAAAGAGACTGCGGAAAATTTAGAACCAACCGGGGCTGAGTCGCAGCCTTCGGCTCGCCGCGCGTGGTATAACATACTTCAAGCTCTCACTTGGTTGCGTACCTACCAACCTGGGTGGCTGCGCGCAGACTTAATCGCTGGTGTTACCCTCGCCGCGTACCTCATGCCCGCTGGGCTGGCGGATGCTTCGCTTGCTAATCTGCCGGCTGAAGCTGGGCTCTACGCCTGCCTCTTCTCTGGGCTTGTTTTCTGGTTGTTTTGCAGCTCGCGGCATACAGCTATCACAGTTACGTCAGCTATATCAGTGCTTGTTGGAGCGTCGCTCGGTGATCTTGCTGGCGGGGACGCCTCACGCTTCTGGGCCCTGGCTTCATGCACAGCGTTGATTGTCGGTGGCTTGGGTTTCATCGCGTGGCTGGCGAAGGCCGGGGTGATCGTGAACTTTATTTCCGAAAGTGTCCTCGTGGGGTTCAAGTGCGGTATCGCCTTATTCATAGCCAGTACGCAGTTGCCGAAGCTTTTCGGCTTCAAAGGATCGCATGGCGATTTTTGGGAGCGCTCAGGTTATTTCTTTTCGCACCTGGGGGAAACAAACACGGCATCGCTCCTGCTCGGTATCGCCGCACTCGCGTTGCTACTTCTAGGCAAACGATTTCTTAAGAACAAACCGGTGGCCCTGTTCGTCGTCATGGCCGGTATCATCACTGCTGCAACCATGGATCTCGGCAGCTTCGGCGTGAAACTGCTGGGCCAGGTGCCACAGGGACTGCCGCCATTCGGACTTCCAGCGGTCCATGTGTCTGACCTCAACGATCTGCTACCCCTCGCGCTGGGTTGTTTTCTTCTGGGCATGGTAGAAACGGCGGCACTTGGTCGAATGTTCGCGGCAAAGCACGGTTATCGTTTCGACCCGAATCAGGAACTGCTCGGCATCGCCGGCGCAAATGTCATGGCCGGGCTGGGTCACGGCTTTCCCGTTAGCGGCGGGATGTCGCAGTCGCTCGTGAACGAGAGCGGCGGTGCGCGCACGCCGTTGTCGGGATTCATCGCTGCCCTGCTGATGCTGTTAATCGTGTTATTTCTGTCCGGCGTATTGCGCTACCTCCCGCAGCCGGTTCTCGCAGCCATTGTACTCATGGCGGTAATGGGTCTCTTCAACCTGACAGCACTCAAACATTTTTGGCGAGCAGACCGCACCGAGTTCGTCGTTGCTATCGCTGCGCTGTTAGGCGTGCTCGGGTCTGGTCTGTTACGAGGCGTTCTTATTGGCGCGATCATTTCGCTGGTGCAACTTCTGCGCCGTGCTTCGCGACCACACGTTGCGTTCCTCGGGCGAATTCCCGGAAGTCGCCGCTTCTCAGATCGCCAACGCCATCCGGATAACGAATTGATTCCCGGCGTGCTGATTTTTCGTCCCGAATCTGGACTCGTTTATTTCAACGTTGATCACGTGTGCAGGACGATTCTCGATCGCATAAATGTCGGTCCGAAACTGCCCAAGCTACTTGTGCTCGACCTTTCAGCTGCGCCGCGCGTTGACCTGCAAAGCGCCCATGCACTTGGCGATTTATCGAAGGAAGTCACCGCGAAGGGCATCCAATTCCAAACCGTCGAAGCGCGTTCTTCCGTGCGTGACCGGCTTCGCAGTGAAGGCGTAGATGCCAAATTGGGTAGCATTAACCGCTTTAGAAGTGTCGCCGACGCAGTCGAAGATTTTCAAAGGACTGCGAGCACATGAACGACAACTAACATCAGGATGATCGCGAAGCTGTTAATCGCCTCGTTCCTCGTCGCGACCACGGTCATTATTCACGCCGCCGGGCTCGGCATGGCGTTGAGCCACGCTTTGCACTCCAGCGAGCGCCCGCGGACGCGATTCTGGCCAATCACTTGGCTGCTGATCCGTATCGGCTGGTTGCTGATTCTCATTCATATGCTTGAGATCGCGGTCTGGGCACTGTTCTTCTGGTGGGAGAAGTGTCTACCGAACGTCGAGTCGGCGTTTTATTTTTCCGGCGTAACCTACGCGACTCTCGGTTACGGTGATCTCCTCCTGCCCAAGGAATGGCGGTTGTTCGGACCCCTAGAGGCGCTTACTGGCAATCTGATGGTCGGGCTGTCCATCGCATTTTTCTTCGCTGTCGTGACTAGAAAGTTCTTACAGCGCATGGACGAAGGCAGCCGGACTTAATCGCATGAAAAGGCAATCCGACCCGCCGACGGCGCAAGACACAGAGCGCACCGAAAAGAAAAAATGGGTCGAGCCAGTGACGGCCTTCCTCATGGCGCTGGCGACACTCAGCACGGCATGGTGCTCGTATCACTCAGCGGCCTGGACGCGGAAAAGTAACCGGCTGATGAATGAATTTAACTCGCTGGAGCGCCGTGCGGGTCTGCAGACCATGCAAGGGATGCAGCAGGCGACGATTCACGTGGCGATGTTCATGGAATTGCTCGCGACGCAGCAGGCCGGCAACGAAAAGTTGGCGAACTTTTATGTCGAGCGTTTTCCACCCGATGTGCGCAAGGCTTACGACGCATGGCTGGCGCAGAAGCCTTTTGAAAATCCGAAAGCCGATCCGCACCCTTTCGTGCCGAACCTCTACGAAGTGCGAGGAACGCGCGAGGCCGCCGAAGCCAACGCTAAGGCTGCAAGCAGCCTGCAGGCATCGCGCGGCGCCGGCAACGTGTCCGGTCAATATCTCGCGAACACTGTTTTGTTTGCCACAGTGCTTTTCTTCGCCAGCGCCTCAGGAAAGTTCGAGCAGCGCAGGGTGCGTGTCGTCGCGTTCGCTTTCGCTGTGGCGGTTTTCCTATTTGCCGTTGTGCAGACAGCCATGCTCCCGCGGTAAAGGCATGCGCGAGCCCGCACCGACGTAGAACCGACGTCCGATTGCCACGTAATCTCACCTGGCTCCGATGCAATGAAGCTGCTTCTTCCGAGCACCGTCCTGCTATTGATGGTCTCCGTCGGTATGAGCCTGAATTGGACTCAGTTCCTGGCGACTTGGCGGCGCATTAGCATTGTGACTTGGGGGAAGCTACTGCTGGCGACATTCATCGTTCCACCAATCATCGCGCTTGCGCTTGGGACTTTGCTGCCACTGAATCGAGGGGCGTTGATCGGTTTGTTCCTAATCGCGGTTGCGCCCGGAGCGCCGCTCATGACTCGCACCGTGGCAAAGCGCGGCTTCGACATGGAGCTGGCCGCCAGCTACCAGCTTTGGGGAGCCTTTCTCACTCCTGTTATGATTCCGCTGCTCGTCGCCGCGGCGGGGTGGCTTTACGGGCGAAGTATCTGGGTGTCACCGGCTAAGGTGTTGGCAGTTATCGCGACGCAACAGTTCGTCCCACTGCTCATCGGCGTTGCGTTGATGTATTTCGCGCCGGCGTTCTCGACAAAAATACGGAGCGCACTCAACGTGA
>DATBDI010000013.1:0-2613 GCA_036270025.1 Candidatus Udaeobacter sp.
GGGTCGGCGCGATGCGCTCGATGAATGCGCCGGGCTCGTACTCCGAGTACATCTCGAGCGACCGCAGCGTGATCTCGTTGCGCCACTTCTTAAACCGCCACTTGTCCTCCTCGGGCGCGTTCTTGCCGGTGAAGACATCCCACGCGTCCGCACTCGCGTGTGAGGCCGCGCCGCGCGCGGCGGGGTCGACCACCATTGGGACCATTTTGGGCGGGTTGCCCTTGTAGCGTTCGACGCGATCCGCATCCCAGGCGTCGCGCTGGCCAGGGAGCGCCTGCGGCGCGATCCGCCGCTGCGTCGACTGCCAGCCGCTGATCGTCGGCACCTGCGCGACCACACAGCGCACGCGGCGGTCGATTGCGGCGACGACGAGGACGTGGCCGCCCGCGTAGCTCGTGCCCCAGATACCGATCCGCTCACGGTCGACGCCGTCCAGCGTCTGCACGAACGTGATCGCGTTGCGGCAGTCGCGGACCTGCATCCACGGGTCCAACTCCTGCCGCGGCTCCCCGTCGCTGTCCCCGAAATTGCGGTGGTCGTAAGCGAGGACGACATGGCCCAAGTCCGCGACGGCGGCCGCGTACCGGTCGAGGTAAAGCTCCTTAATGCAGTTGTAGCCGTGAGCCATAACCACGGCGGGAGCGGCTGCCGCGCGACCTGGCGGACGGTACAGCCACCCCCGAAGCGTCGTCCCGTCCGCGTCGAACTCGACGTGGGTGGCCTCGTGCGCTGCATCTGTCCTGAGCACGGTCGCATCATCTCCGCCCCCGAACGGGGGTCAAGCACCCAGGTGCCTGCCTAGTGCTCTTGGACGCGCCTCTGCGGTCGCTATCTCCCGGATTTGGTGTATAGTCTTCGATGTCTAAATCTGCTCGAGTAGTTTCTTTTTCACGTCGGATGCCCGACAACGTCACCGAGGAGTTGGTGGCCGTGCTTTCGTCGAGGGCCTCCTTTGAATTCAAACCTTTGTTCGACGTCATTCTGCTTAACCTTCGGGAACGAAACGCTGCCAGTGGCGGCGAAGAGATGCTGCGCTTGCGCGTTTATGAAAAGCTTCAGGGGCTGGTCGGTCAGGGCGCGGTCAATCGAATGGTCACAGGGACGACGAAAAAATATAAAGGCGTCGCGCCGCGCCTGAACACGTTACGCGCGGAGATGAAACTCCTGCGCGCTGAATGGAGCAAAAAACTTCGAGCGAAGGCAGCTGCCAATGCTCAAGTTTCTGCGGGGACATAGATCACAAAACCCGAGGTCGAGCGTGAGCGAACCGGCGCGGAGCAAATCATTGGGCTCGGAAAGTTCATGCCAAGGTGTTCTGCTAACGCGCGGCCGTCTCGGCTATGATCGCCTTTGGCGCGATACGAGAAACGGGCAAGTGTAAGATCAGTCACGCGAATGCTCGCGTTGTTGTCCCATCGTAACCCGCTTACGATGGATTAAGCGCTTTGATTGGACGTCCGGCGTTGGGCGTTCGACGTTCGACCCTCCTATGGCAGAGACGTCAACCGCCGTCATCGCGAGCGCGAGTAACCTTTCCGTCAAATACGGCACTCAGGTCGTCCTGGACGGCGCGACGATTGCCTTCAGGGAGGGCGAACACATTGGGCTTGTCGGCCGTAACGGCTCGGGCAAATCGACCTTCCTCCAGATCGCGGCGGGTCTGGCGCAAGCCGATTCAGGGGAATTCACACGCCGACGTGATCTCGTCACCGGCTACATGCCACAACTTTCCGGCTTGAACGATGCGGCCACGGTCCATGCGAACATTCTCAGCGGCGCGCAGCGGATTCTCGACCTCATCGCCGAATACGAACGCGCCCCGGGCGACAGCCCGCTTAGCGCCACGTTCCTGGACCAAATTATTCAGGCTGACGGTTGGAATTTGGAACATCGGATCAAGTCCCTCATCACGAATCTGCACGCGCCGGAATCCGATCGCGTCGTGGGCACGCTTTCCGGCGGGGAAAAACGCCGTGTCGCGCTTTGCCGGGCTCTTCTGGCGCGTCCTGATTTTCTGATTCTGGACGAACCGACCAACCATCTCGACACCGACTCAATCGAATGGCTGGAGGACTTTCTCGCGCGTTATACCGGCAGCTGTTTGTTCGTCACACACGATCGCTATTTTCTCGATCGGGTGGCGACGCGGATCGTCGAGCTGTCGCGCGGCGAGTTCACCAGCTACGACGGCAACTACACGGATTACCTGCTCGCACGCGCGCAGCGACAAGCGGTCGAGGAGGCGCAGGAACATCAACGCCAGAAGTTTCTGAAACGGGAACTGCAATGGGTACGCCGGGCGCCCCGCGCGCGCCGGACGAAATCGGTAGACCGGGTGGAACGTTATTTCGAAATGGCCGCACAGGAAGCACCGGAGGCGGAGCTCGACGTCGAATTGATTATCCCCACGCCGCCGAAGCTCGCGAATCGCGTCATTGAATTGCGCGACGTGAGTCTGGAATTGGGCGGCCGCACCCTCTTTCAGCACGTGAATCTGAATCTCGTAGCCGGGGAACGCCTTGGTGTTGTTGGTCGCAACGGACTCGGCAAGTCTTCGCTCCTCAAAGTCATTCTGCAGGAACTGCCCGCCGCGAGCGGTGCAGTGGAGATCGG
>DATBDI010000014.1:0-2258 GCA_036270025.1 Candidatus Udaeobacter sp.
CTTTGCCAAAGGGAGAGGCGAACCCTTCTCGGTTTTGCATTGAGATTTTAACAATGCTCGCCGGCTGGACGTGACAGCTCCTTTGCTCTCGATATTCGGCGCTCGATGTTGGATGTTCGATGTTCATTTAATGATCCCGACGCGACAGATTCTCGGCCTGCGGTTCTTCAACGGCGCTGTCGACGAAGCAGTCGCGTTCATGCACCGGCATGGCGGCTATCTGGTGGCGCCTTCGGGGACGTGTTTTACACGACTGCGCGAGGACGAACCATATCGGGAGGCGATCCTCTCAGCCGACCTCGCGATTGCCGACAGCGGTTTGATGGTTCTTTTGTGGCGCTTGTTTCGACGTGAAAACGTCCACCGCATTTCCGGCTTCAAATATCTTAAGCATTTGCTCACAACCCTGAACGGCGCTGGAAAGAGGGAAGTGTTTTGGGTGCTTCCCACCGAAGGCGCGCGACAAAAATTGTTGGATTGGTCGCGCCGGGAAGCTTTTTCAATTAACAAGGAGAATTGTTATGTCGCGCCGCGGTACGGTGCGGATGTCGAAGATCGAAATCTCATTGCGCTGATTGAACAGCATCGCGCCGCCGATGTGATCATCGCGATAGGCAGCGGCGCACAGGAGAAGCTTGGCTTCTATTTGCGCGGAAATCTGTCGTATCGGCCCGCGATCCATTGCACCGGGGCCGCGCTTGGGTTCATCACCGGCGACCAGAAGGCAATTCCCGATTGGGTGGACCGGCTTTATCTCGGCTGGCTCTGGCGATTCGTCGCGCAGCCGCGCATTTTCGTACCGCGGCTGTCGCGCGCTTTGGAACTGCCATGGTTGATTTGGAAATACGGCGAGAAATTGCCGCCGATGCGGCGCAGGTAGTCAGTCTGGGTGTCGTAACGCAGGCTTCCAGCCTGAATTGTTCGGCATGGCTTCCAGTCCGCCAGCCGGACGGACTCGTCCTGTGGCGAGCCTGCCGATCTCGCAGACACGGATGTCCGCTCCATCGAGTCAGGCAAGGACGCCCGAGTTACGCGGGTCACTTGCCGCCGATGCGGGCGAGAGAAGCGAGTGATCAGCGATTCGCGATCGGCTAGGAGCCAGAAATCTGGCGGATCGTTTGAGTTTCTGCTAAACAGGTCTCACCAATCGCCCAAACGGTTGCCTGTCATGTTGAGCGAAGCGAAACATCTCTGATTACTGCTGCGGACGAGCGCTCTAAAAGACGATCTTGAGATTCTTCGCTTCGCTCAGAATGACATTTACGAGAAGAGTTACAGGGAACCCAGTGAAGACGGTCGAAGCTATCAAACCAGATTGGAAATGGGGCTCATTCATTGGTTTTTTGCTGGCGCTTCTTGCTGCGACGGTTTTCGCGGGTGCGAGCCCCGTTAAGGCAGAGTCACAGGCGAATCCAACCCTGACCCCAGCGGTTCTTCAATCGCCTGCTTCCAAACAAGGCTTGAATTTCGTCGTGGGCGCTCGCGGCCTCGAGTCACTCTCGTTCAACGGACAATCGCTTCTCGTTTCGCCTGAAAGCGGTGAGTTGCAGCCGCAGAAATCTGTTTTTCGTGCTGTGCTCGACGCACTTGTTCCTCGTTCTTCGTCACCAAGCGCGACGCCGAATAAGAAGACCGACACAGTCGATCTAAGTTATCCCTGGGGACGCATCTCCTGCGCGTACGGCAAACAAGACGATAGACTCACAATGAGATTCGAGGTTTCGAATACCAGCTCAAAGCCGCTCAACGAATTCTCCCTTCGCTTGATGGAACTGAACTTTCCGCGTGTTCCGAATGGCGGCACGCTCGAGGCGGGCATGTTTGGGTTCGGCTTCAAAGGACCGGAATGGCCCCTGGATCAGTGGCCCGCTTCGATTCCCTCAGTTGCCGATCCACTCTATGGCGCTCCTATTGTTCGCGCGGATTTTGGGACCGGCGTACTCAATTTTTGCAGCGACGATCTTGAATCTTCCGTCGGCATACCGCACACGACAAATTCCGATGGCACCCGCTATCCATTGGTGATCACGTGCCGCGATATCAAGCCGGGCACTACCAAGGTATTCAACGTTTCGCTGCGTTTCGGCCCGGCAGGCGCAGGGGTGCAAGATCTTTCAGGCGACGTTTTGGAACGGTACGCAGGGAAGTATCCATTCCAGGTGCACTGGAAAGATCGTCGCCCAATTGGCGCGATGTTTCTGGCCGGCCCGCAAATCAACGTCCCGGGCAATCCGCGCCGCTGGACCTTCGGCGAGATC
>DATBDI010000015.1:0-15820 GCA_036270025.1 Candidatus Udaeobacter sp.
ACGGCGTAGTCCAATGCACGCGGGTTTTCGATCCTTTGCGAAGCATTGAGCACCTCCAGGCCAACGACGTTTCCCTCCTTGTCGTAATCCAGAATTACCCCCGGCTTGTCCTCGTCACTCTCTTCGATCGGCGCATTGCGGAAAAGAATTCGCAGCACATCTACTTCCGGGTCGTAGGTCACTTTCATGGTGTCGCTTTCCAGTATTTCCTGATTTTACTCGTTCTGTAAACGGTGACAACCTTGGCCGGCGTCGCCGCTTCATTCACCATCACGCGCACGTAGACAGGTGCTTCTGATTGATGTCGATCTTCGACTGGTAACATATCACATTCCCATGTTCCGGTACTTTCTGCTGCGGATTCTCCAAAACGGATTTGACCACTGCCAGCGGAATGCGGCGGCGCGTGATTTCCTCTCGAACATGGTCGGACAGATTGTAATTCACTCGGTTCCGCAGCCATTCTTCACATCAAGCGTCACTTGTCACGCGTGGCGCTGACGAAAACCTCAAGTCATTCGCAGCGAAGAATTGATCGACGAGGCCCTTTAGCTGCTGTTCAAACTCGGCGATGGGTAATGGATATGGATTCGCCATGCTTAAAGCATTTTTCCCTGCTCGTGACGCTCTTGTTCACGCGCGGCCATGGCAAATGGGTTTAGTTGGTTCGGAGCATCGATGCGTTCAGTGCCGTTGAGCACACCCTCGATTGTTAAGGTTTGCTTGCGCGGATAATCGAGATAGACGAGATCGACGCTCGCGTCGGGAAATTCTTTCCGATCCGAAAGCCATTTGAAATTGTCGCCGAAATAGAGGCGCTTCATCAGGTTGACGTTTTACCAGATTCTAGAGCGACCGTCCAACGAACCACAACATCAGCACAAAGAAGAAACTTCGCGATCGCGAGGGCGCGCTCGCCAGCACGCGAGGCGCGTGCGCTCCCCAGATGCGCAGCGCACGCAGCCTTGCGACGAACTCTCGACGATCTTATATTTAGCCCACGCGGACGACGCGAAAGATTTAGGAGGTTATTATGCCAACGACAATTGTTGCTCCCAAAACCAAAAAGACTCCGGCGATACAGGAAGATTTCTTGCCGCTGGAAGGAACAGATCACATCGAGTTTTACGTGGGCAACGCCAAACAGGCGGCGCATTTCTATCAAGGCGCGCTCGGTTTTCAACCGGTGGCCTACAGCGGACCCGAAACGGGAGTGCGAGAGCGCGCCAGCTACGTGGTCCGGCAGAACAAGATTACGTTTGTCTTGACCACACCGCTACGCGCGAAACACGCAATTTCTGATCACGTTCTTAAGCACGGCGACGGTGTGAGAGCGATCGCGTTGAAAGTGAAGGACGCGACTTCTGCCTGGAAGGAGACCACGAAGCGCGGCGGCAAAAGTTATATGGAACCGAAAACGCTAACAGACGACCATGGCAAGATCGTCCTGAGCGGGATCCATACTTACGGCGAAGTTGTTCACGTGTTTGTCGAGCGCGATGATTATACAGGTCCGTTTATGCCAGGTTTTCGGAGATGGGAGCCGGCGTTTCGGGCGCCGGAAACGGGATTGCAGCACGTCGACCATTGCGTTGGCAACGTTGGATGGAACCAGATGAATCCGTGGGTGAAGTTTTATGAAGAAGTAATGGGCTTCCGCAACATTCTTACCTTCGACGATAAAGATATTTCGACCGAATACTCCGCCTTGATGAGCAAGGTGATGAGCAACGGAAACGGGTTCGTGAAATTTCCGATCAACGAGCCCGCTGAAGGCAAGAAGAAATCGCAGGTGGAAGAATACCTGGATTTTTATGACGGTGAAGGTGTGCAGCACGTCGCGATGGCCACAAACAACATTATCGAGACAGTGACCGCACTGCAGGAGAGGGGACTTGAGTTCCTGAAAGTGCCTTCGACGTATTACGACACATTGCTCGACCGCGTAGGTCACATCGACGAGGAGCTGAATGCGTTAAAGGAACTCGGGATTCTCGTAGACCGCGATGATGAAGGGTATCTGCTCCAGATTTTCACAAAACCTGTGCAAGATCGCCCGACACTCTTTTTCGAGATTATCCAACGCAAAGGCGCAAAGAGCTTTGGCAAAGGCAATTTCAAAGCGTTGTTCGAAGCCATCGAACGCGAGCAGGCTGCGAGAGGAAATTTATAATTTGTCATGTTGAGCGAAGCGAAACATCTCAGATTTTCGAGAGATTCTTCTCCCGCGACTGCGGGATCAGAATGACAGTAACGAACTAGGAGGATCGACAATGCCGTATTACCAAAAAGTTGGCGAGATACCGCGAAAGCATCACATCTGGTTTCATCGCAACGGTGCGACGCCGACGTTCAAGAACGAAGGCATCGCTTACGAGCACGTCATTACGACGGAAGGTTTTAACGAAGCCTATTCAATCATGTATCATCTGCGTCCGCCCACGCGCGTGCGCAGCGTCAAGCTGTTGAAGTGCGAAGAACTGAAGAAAGCGGCTGATAGCCCGCTGAGACATCATCATTTGCGTACGGCGAACATTGCGCGCAAGGGCGATCTCTACAGCGGGCGCATTCCGATTCTTTTCAATCAGGACATGACCGCATGGCGCGCTCGCCCCGAAAAACCGTACGGCAAGTTCGAGTATTATAAGAACGGCGGCGCCGATGAGATCATCTTTGTCTTTAAAGGCGGCGGTACAGTTGAAACGATTTTCGGAAAGCAACGTTATCGCGCGGAGGATTACATCGTCATCCCGCGCGGCATCACTTACCGGCTCGTGCCCGACAAGGTACAAGAAGAAGATTATCTCATCCTCGAATCCAGCGGTCCGGTGCGAATTCCGAAGCGTTATTTGAATCAGGAAGGCCAAATCAAAATGGGAGCGCCTTATTCGGAGCGCGATTTTCACGGCCCGACTGAGCTTAATACAATCGACAAGGAAGAGGACACGGAAATCCTGGTTAAGGACGGCCCGCGCTGGACCTGCGTAACGATGGCTCATCATCCGTTCGATGTCGTCGGTTGGGACGGCTACGTTTATCCCTTCACATTCAATGCCCAGGATTTCGAACCGATTACCGGCACGGTGCATCAACCGCCGCCCATTCATCAGACCTTTGAAATTCGCGGTTATGTGGTGTGCACATTCGCGCCGCGCTTTTTGGATACGCATCCCGAGGCCGTGAAAATTCCGTGGGTGCACGACAACGTCGAAGCCGATGAAGTTTTATTTTACGTGCGCGGTAATTTCGGATCGCGCCGTGGAATTGAGCCGGCGTCGATCACGCTGCATCCCCGCGGCATCCCGCACGGGCCGCATCCCGGAACGATCATGGCGAGCAAAAACGCGACCCGCACAGAAGAGCTCGCAGTGATGTTCGATACGCAGCACACACTCGAATTGACCGAGGCGGCCGTCGCGCTGGACGACGAAAAATATCCGTTGAGCTGGCTGGATTAATTCGTAGCACAGGCTTCCAGCCTGTGGGGCGGCCGGGCATCTTGCCTGGCCACCTTAACGACTCCGGCAGGCGAGACGCCGGCCGGCCCCACAGCCAAGATGGCTGTGCCACGTTTAAGCCGTCACTCCTTGAGACAGCGTCCAGTCAAGCTAAGTTAGTCCAATGTGGGACGGAAATTCCGAAACCGAAACTGAGTTGCAAGCGGCCGAACGTCGAATCGGCAAGATTCAAATCTGCGGCGCTGCGAGGGTCGCGAGCATGGAGCAATCGTTTCTCGGCTTGCTCGAAGCCATTGGCGAAGATCCGCAGCGCGAAGGGTTGGTTAGAACGCCGGGCCGCGCAGCGCGCGCATTCGAATTTTTGACCGCCGGTTACAGGCAGAGCTTGGATGGAATAATCAACAATGCGCTCTTCGAGTCCGAAGCCAGCGAAATCGTACTCGTCAAAGACATCGAGCTCTATTCGTTATGCGAGCACCATTTGATTCCGTTCATCGGTAAGGCGCACGTCGCTTACATACCCAACGGCAAAGTTGTTGGCCTGTCGAAGACTGCGCGGATTGTGGACATGTTCGCGAGGCGGCTTCAGATCCAGGAGAACCTGACGATGCAAATTGCCGATGCGTTAATGAAGGCGCTGCATCCCCGCGGCGTCGGGGTGGTCATTGAGGCGAAACATCTCTGCATGATGATGCGCGGAGTTGAAAAGCAAAACTCTGTGATGAAAACATCGTGTTTGCTAGGTGTTTTCAAAGAAGACGCGCGAACGCGCTCCGAATTCCTCTCGCTGCTACAGAATTAGTTGTAGGGCGTCTGTGTCAGACGCCAGTCATTAGACGCCGTCTCGCAGAGAGGCCTGCAAGCTCTTCCAGTCCGCCGATTGCTTTTAGCTCTGAGCGTACTGCTGGCTCAAGCGAGCCAGCGCAAGAGCGGCAAGGAACAGCCCGAAATCGCGCAGCGCGATGTCGAAGTATCCGGGGATCAGTAACAGATTCATTATGATCACCACAAGCCAGACAGCGACGATATAAGCGAAAATCCTCGGCTTAAACCAAACTCCAATTCCAGCTACAACTTCGATTACTCCGACAATAAGCATCAGAGTGTGCGGGGGTATGGGTGAAGCGTTCGCTACTACTCCAGGAAGGTACTGGTCCCAATTGACCAGCAGGTGAAAGAACTTGTCCAAGCCGGCGAGAATGGGGGCAACTGTGAATCCGACATGAAGGATCCAATATGCCTGATACGCCGGCGAACTCGTGGTGGCGGCGTGTGATTGGTCAGCGGTTGTATTCATAAGAAATATCTTCTCCCATCTAATTCTAATAAGTCAATAGATTATTTGACTATTTAATTCCTAATTAGGGATACGAGACTCGCCAGGTCCAGTGGACGTCTTTACGCGCTGCGAAGCTGCTATTTTACCTCAAACCGACAGGAGGGCGTTGGGCCTCGAAGGCAATGTTGTTTCACAGGCGAGCCGATTAATTCGGTCAGCAACGATTCCGCCAGGAGACATGCCTCAGGATGATTAGCTGTTGCGGCGGCGATTGGACACCCGTTGCCGTAGATGAAGTGCTTGCCATTTTCTTCCTCAAAAGTAGCCACGCCGCCCAGCTCTTTGAGAATGCCGAGCGCAGCATCAATTCTTTGCTGCCGCGTTTTGCCGCGCAACTCGGGCAGATGTTCATTGGCCACGGCTTGGCCCGCGGCACGCATTCCGGCGCGCAAACTTCTGGGTTTGATCTGCCTTGAGAATATCGACATGAGAAGCGAGACCAGCCGCCCGTATGCCTTCGGAAACAGTTGTTCTGCTTCTGGTCCGAGGGCATACGTGGCATGGGGTTTTCGAAAGCCGCGCTTCATGCCTGAATGGACTACGAGCCTGTCGCGCTCCAGGCTGGCAAGGTGGGCTCGCACGGCGTTATCAGTCAGGCGCAACTTTTCCGCGAGTTCGTTCACCGTCCATTCCCTTGTCCGCAGGAGGTCGAGGATTTTTCCACGCGTACTTTTGAACAACCGCTCCCGCCAGCCTATATGTTTCATTGACTTAAAGATCATGAGAATTTCGAGTAAGTCAAAACAACGTTTGACTAATTCCCAACTGACGCTGTGTCCACGCGGTGGTTATCGGCTGAGGCGGCGATGACCTTATGCTGCTCACCGTCAGCAAACGTCTGGAATTCTCGGCTTCGCGCCGACTCCACGTCGACCGTTGGAGCAAAGACGAAAACCTCTCGGCGTTCGGCCCGGAAACAGACTCCCGTTACGGCAGCGGCCGCAATTACACGGCATACTTTGTTTTCACCGGCCCAGTGGATCCGACCACCGGAATGCTGATCAACATCAGCGAAATCAAGGAGCGTGCCGGAGGAATTTTGCGTGATCGTTTCGATCACAAGTTTCTCAACGAGGACAATCCCTCGTTTCGGGAATTCCCGCCCACCGCGGAGAACATTGCGCGGCAGCTATATCGAGACGTGGCGCCCCTCTTCTCGGATACCGGAGCACAAATGTGCGCCTGTCATTTGACTGAGTCGCCCGAGCGAAGCGCGACTTACTATTCGACAGGCGTCTGCGAGGCGAATTACTGGCTTGATTTTTCGGCGGCCCGAAAAACGATGTCGCCGCTGCTGAGCGCCGAAGAGAACGCGCGCCTCTTTGGGCCCGCGACTGCGATACACGGGCACAATTATCGTTCGCGCCTGACGTTTCGCACTGAGCAACTCGATGACCTCGCGCCCGTCGCTCAATACGACGCTGTGGAGGAGTGTCGTCGAGCGTTGCAGAGCGAACTGAATCACCGTTACCTCAATGAAGATGTTGTCGGGCTACAGGATCGTCCTATCACAACGGAGAGTTTGGCGAGCTACATTTACGAACGCGTAACTGGAATAATTCCAGTAAACCGCGTTCGCTTGCACGAACGCGACGATTTCTTCGCGGAAGTATCCGGGAACAACGCGATCTTTTTGGGATTGCAGGCGCCGTTTCACGCGGCACACCGCTTGCATGCAGCCGCGCTTTCGGAGTCGCAGAACGCAACGCTCTATGGCAAATGCAATAATCCAACCGGGCACGGCCATCGTTACCTGACGGAAACAACGATTGGGGGCGAATACGATTCGCGCAGCGGAACGCTTTACGATTTCGTTGCATTTGGCGACGCTATCAAAGAATCGCTGGAGCCATGGCGGGATCGCCATTTGGATCTCGAGACGAAAGATTTTCGCGCCACAATCTCCACCGGAGAAAATATTGTCCGCGCCCTTTGGCCGAAGATCGACAACCGTGTCGGTCAGCGGTTGGTCCGGTTGCGCTTATGGGAAACCGCCAACAATCGGTTTACCTTGCGGCGAATGTAGACAATAAGAGCAAGCTGGGAAGCTTGCTCTACCTCATGAAACGCTATCTAATCACCGGGGCGAGCCGCGGGATCGGGCGCGCGATAGCCGGGAAGCTTGCAGGTGCAGATGTGCAGCTTCTCCTGCATGGGCGCGATACGGTTGCGCTGGCCCAAACGCGCGAGGCGGTCGAGACACAATGCGCTAAAGTGGTCCTGTTGGTCCACGATCTGGCAAACCTTTCAGGTGTATCGGATCTGATTGCAGAAGTTGGCAGAGAGCCAATCGATTTGCTCGTGAACAACGCCGGGATCGCGGTGGTGAAGCCGTTCGCAGAAATCACTCCCATTGAATGGGAGCAGACCGTCGGCGTCAATATCACGGCGCCGTTTATGTTGACGCAGCATTTTGCTCCACGAATGCCGCCGGGATCGAGCATCGTAAACATTCTTTCCGTCGCGGCGAAGACAGGTTTCTCAAACTGGAGCGCCTACTGCATGAGCAAGTTTGCGCTTGAAGGATTCTCACAGTCTGTGCGCGAAGAATTACGAGACCGCAAAATTCGAGTGATCAATGTGTATCCCGCCGCGACCGACACCGACATCTGGAGCCAGGTGGAGGGTAAATGGCCCCGTGACAAAATGATGAGCGCAACACAAGTGGCCGAGGCCACCGCGTTCGCTCTGGCGCGTCCAACCGAAACGCTGGTAGAAAATATCACGCTATCGAGTCTCGCTGGAAATCTCTGATTGATGACGCAACCTTGGAAGTTGTAGCCACGGCTCTGTGAGCCGTTCTGCGATTTCTATGATCAACGCCCTGCAAAGCGAGCTTACGATCAATGTCGTTGCCTCGATCATCGTATCGTTACTCTTTCTTGCCCTCGGTTTTCTATGGGGAAAGTACAAGGAGCGACGCCGAAAATTTGGAAAGAATCTGGAGGAATACGATTTCTATCCGTTCACGGTGACTCGCGAAAACTTTGGCGAATTCAGCCTGAAAGATTTCCGGCTGGGAATGCATTACTTCCTCAAAAATGAAGATCACACCGCCGCGCGGCAGCTCATTTTTATCGGCGAGCAAAACAATGTGCGCGCACAACTCGAGCCTACTGAGCAAAAGGTTTATGCGCAGTTGTTCGAGAGATACAACGGCAAAACGATCGCCGATGACACAAACGAGTATCTCGAGAACTACGTACGGCTGGTGCATCTCATCGGGAAATCATTTCCGAACACCGGAATCGAGATCCTGCTGCACAACCTGGCTGACCCATCACATTCGCTCATAGTCCTGGAAAACAATGCGACCGGCAGACAGTTGCGCGACGGCACAACGAACCTGCTGATTGATCTCAAGAAGCGTCAGCTTCTTAACGAAGAAAAACTGAACTACGAGTTGAACATCGGCTCGCGAAAATTCAAGTGCACGACGATCCCTATCAAACGAAGAGAATTCGGAATCGTCGGCGCGATCTGCATCAACATTGACGCTAATTACATCAGCGAAGAAGTGCTGAAAGATCGGCAACGAATCGAAACGTGGTTCCAAAATTTTCTTCGGACCGACATGCAACTGGACGAGAACATCCTCAGCAAAGACGAATACGCGAAGGCGGTAAAGGGCAAACGCCATTTCAAAGACGAAGGATGGTAGCGCATGCTTCTGGCTTGCATACGCGCAAGCGAGGACGCTCGCGCTACCTTATTTCGGCGACGCTTGGAGCGTCGCCTGATATTCGGGTTTGTTGTGGTATTCGACCAGTCGAAATCCCCAACTAATGAGCGTCGAGAGATCTTTCGTCTTCGATTTCTTCTCGTTGAGAAACTTCTCGATCTTCGTCCTCAACTCCGGCTGTTGATCCGTGGCGTCAAGAATTTCGAAGATTTCCATCGACAACAACCAATCGTCGGGATGCTCAGCCTGTTGAGTCTCCCAAATTTCACCGAGCCGTTCGTACCCGGTCTTGCTCTCGCGAATCTGCCGGACCTGCGCGTACAGATTTTCAAGGCGCTTTCGTTTCGCGTCGGAGGGGACTTTGATGGTTCGTTCCTTCGGCACCAGCGCCACCTGGTTGTAGGCGTCCTTGTCCGCCGCTCCGTTGAACACCGAGCTGATCCGTTCGCCGACCGCCATATCATACACGCCCCAATCAGGATTGAACAGAACGCTGTCGCCGTGTTTCGCGGTGCAGTTGGAGAATGTGATCAGCACTAACTTGCCATCGCGCCGCAAGATTTTCTCGACTTTTCCGGAGACCACAACTCCGCTGACGAATTCGATTTTCGCCTTCCGCCCCTCAACAATTCCAAGGGCGTGTAACTGCTCGTTTGTGAGTGACTCGGGTGAAGCCGGCGTGTGTTTCCATTTACCGATCGGCGACCCGAATCCTTCCTTGTGATAATCAATGCCATGGCCTTCAAGTTCGTTATTGCCAAAAGCCAGCGCAGTCTTGCCGGTGGTCCGCAGGTAAATCGGCAAATCATTTTCGGCGGTGATGATTTCGGTGAAGATCCCGCCGACCTGCAGGCCGGATGAATATTCGCAAGTGGCAACGTTCTGGCATTCGATCGCTTTATTGATGCCTTCGAGTCCACCAACCTGATACGCCATTTTGCTGGCAAATTCTTCAAGCACGCTCTTGAGGTGTTGAAAATCGCGGCAGACGAAAAGCTGCGGCTGTTTCGTGGTGATATCGAATGCGTAGGTCTGCGCGTCGATGGAGTAGGGGATCTTCTTCACCTCCGGTTCGAGACAGGAAACCGATTCCCCGATCGAAGAGAGCAAGCCTGCGCCATAAATTTTTGGGTTCTCGAGTGTGCCGATAAGGCCGTATTCGACTGTCCACCAATGCAGACGCGACAGCAGCGCCATCTCGGAAGGCTCACCCAAGTTTTTTTGTCGATGCTCAACCAGCTTGGTTGCCTCCTCCACTTCCTTCGGGTCGGCGTTTGGACGTTCCTTTAAGATCGATAAATGGCGGATCGCTTGATACAACTCGAAATCTTTTTTCGACGACATCGCTTTCGCGCCGACTTCGCCGAAGCGTTGCAAGTAATTTGAGTATTCGCGGTCGACGATGATCGGCGCATGACCTGCGGCTTCGTGCACAATATCCGGCGCGGGCGTGTACTCGATGTGATGGATCTGGCGCATGTCACACGCGATCACGAGCACCTTGTAAGCCTGAAACTCCATGAAGGCTGCCGGTGGAATAAATCCGTCCACGGCCGCTGCGCCCCAACCGATCTTCGACAGAATATCGTTCATTTCCTGGATGCGCGGGATGCGGTCGGACGAGATGCCGGTATTAAGCAGGCCCTGGAAATAAACCTTGTGCGCGTACTCGCGGAGGAAAAAAATGTTCTGGCGCATGATGAATCGCCAGACGGCGTGGTCAACGGACGTGTAATCGTCGTAACGCTGATCGACCGCGAACTGAAGCAAATGTTTCGGACAACTGGCCACCGCAGCGTTGTCGTAGCTGATACCGCTTTGAGATTTCATCGAGCACCTCTTTGGGCGAATCTAACTTATGATCCGTTCTCGGCGTCGGCAAGGCTGTTTCCGTTTCACGCTCCCTGTCATCCTGAGCGCAGCGAGGGACCTCAAACAAGCCGGTTGATCACACAATGTAACCAGAATGCACCTACTTCGATTGCGAGGTCCTTCGCCGTCTTTCCGGCTCAGGATGACAAGCCGAGAAAACCGCGTTTAGGATCTGGATTGCCGTCCGCGAATCACGCGTTTGGCAATCCACACGATCGCGATGATCGCCACCATCCACGGCGCAAGAAACGCGATCGCCACCCCGATCATGCGCAGACTCCACATGATCGCGCCGGCGCTCTGGGCGAGCGTGCGTCGCAGCGTTGCGAGCGGGCCGCTCTCGTGAGAGACAATGTTCCCCTGGCTGTAAACCTGGATCGAGATGTCAGCCGGCGCGTTTGCTTCATCAACCTGTGCGCCGGTGCGGTCCTGGCGTTGCACACTCACGTTTTCGACTCTGCCGAGAGAATCGAGCGACTGAATCAGGCCGTTGTAGTTCTTCATCGGCACGCGCAGTGAAACGTTTGCGAACTCGTGGCCATCTGGATCGCGCGAAAAGGACGAAGAGCGGACCCGCCCGCCTTGCTTCTCAGCCAGCGTGCGAAGCGCCTTGGCCTTCTCGTCCACTGACGAAGTGCGAATGCGCAGACTCGTCTGTTGCAGAGCCTGCTCTTGTTCTTCGCGCGAGATCGTGATGTTCAATTCCATCTTATCCCGCTTGGTCTTCGCGTTTTCAGACATGCCGCTGCCTCCTTGCGCGATCCGTTCGGTGTGCGTTTGGAAACTCTCAACTCGGCCTAACGACTTCGCTTTCGCAGCGACCGCATCGCTTTCTTCCGGCGCGATCAACAAGCTCATTGTCGCCGAGACGCGTCCTGCATAGTCGCGGTTCAGCTGTGCGTTCATGATCTGAACCTTGGGCGACGCCATGTTTTTGATTTCGTTGTAAATCTTCTCGACGTCGGGCGCGTAGAGGGCCAGTTGCGCACGCTCTTTTAGCAGGAACGCCGCCGGTTCTTCCATGTCCTTTTCGGCGAGCGAAATTGTGACCGTGGCGAATTGCACCTGCGAATCCCAATACTTTAATTCGCCCTGCATCTTTTCGATCTCTTCGCGCACACGACCGAGTTCCTTCTCCACCTGAAGCAAATCGGAAACCTTGCCCGTTTTCGTTTTCAGCATTTCGATCAAGCGCTGCTCCATCACGCGCGCATTCTTCAGCCGCGCATCAGTGTCCAGATATGCCTTGGTCACGTCTTCGGTGCCGAGTGTCTGATTCTTCAGCTCGCCGACTGTGCGAAGTTTTTGCAGGAGACGATCCAGATTTTCAGGTAGGACTTTGAGAACCACCTGACCGCGCAGCTTTCCGTTTGCCTGCTTTTGGGAATCGGTGGTCGCGACGTAGCCGTGTTCTTCGTTTGCGAATGCGGTGATTTTCTGGACAGCATCATCAAAGCTGGCGATCTCCAGTTCGACACTCGCGTTGCGGATCAATTTGCGATTCGCGAGCTCTGGCGCAGGCGTTTCGCCAGGCTTGGCCTGAGCAATTTCCGCTCGCGCGAAATTCTCTGGACTTGGCGCGAGCGCTGAGCCTTCGGCGGCTTCAGGTTGGGCGGTCTTCGCTCGAGCGACTGTCGCGGAGCCTGTCTTTGCGCCTTCAAACTCCCGTGGACTCGCAGGCAAGGACGACGGCGCTGGGGCCTTTAGAGGCAGATCTTTTTGTCGGCGGTCCACGAATGCGTCTGATTTATCCAGGGCACCCGCTCGAAGCGCCTCCGACGCCGCGTCCTGCGACGGCGGTGCTGCCAGTTCCACTGCAGCACCGTTTTCGCGATCGCGCAGCCCGTTCGCGTTTTCGCCGGTGATTATGCGCCCGACTTGCACAAGGCCAAGCAACACAGCGGCCACGGCCGTAACCTGCACGGCCCGCAGACGGACCAGATTTGCGAGCAATTCTACGAGTCCCTGCTTTTCAGGAACGCGGCTGCGAAAATCAGCCAGCATTCGCTGTTCAAAACCGGCGTCGGGCTTTTCGGCGGTAAACCTTTCTTCGAGAATTTTGTTCATAGTTTTTGTTTCCTGATGACTTTTCCTGCAGGCGGCGCATTCGATGAGATGCGCGTGAAGCACACTTCGTTCGCTCGCAGAAAGCTCGCCGTGGAGATCGGCGACGACCCAGTTGTCGATTTCGTCGTGCATAGTTGCCATACGATTAATCCATTGATGCCAGTGCGGGACGAAGTTGTTTGCGCATTGAAGCCAGCGCGCGACCGAGAATCCCCCGCAGCGCGCCATTGGTCAGACCCAGCGTGCTTTCAATCGTGCGGTAATCCAATTCTTCGAAATAACGCAACGAAAGGGCAGCGCGATGAAGTTCTGGCAAAGTCGCCAGTGCTGAGTGCAACCGTTGATCGATCGCCGTCGTATCAGTCGCTTCGGTGTCGCTTGTTTCGATTGTCCGCTCGGACAGCGGAACCGTTCGGCGTCGTCGTAAAACGTCATGCGCGCGATGACGCGCGATGGTCGCAAGCCACGCGGGAAACTTTGCCGGATCGCGCACGCGCCAGCGCGTCTTCCAAGCTTTCACCAGCGAGTCCTGCACGACGTCTTCAGCTTCCTCGCGGTTTTGAAGAATGCCGCACGCGATTGCGAAAAGTGTTCGGCTGTGCGTCCGGATAATCACTTCAAATGCGTCCCGATCGCCGTGAATGGCCGCCCGATACTGTTTGCGTTCTGTGGGATCCATTTTTTGCGATCACAAGCGTAGACGCTTGAACACACGAATCCGCGCGAAAAACTTTTTGGAAATTTCGTAATGGCGCGTTCGCCGAGTGCGCCGGAACGTTCTCGCTGTCATCCCGAGCCAAGCGAGGGACCCCACACAAGCTGATGATCACGCAATTTGGTGAGAACACGCAGACTTCGACTGTGAGGTCCCTCACGTTCGTTCGGGATGACAGAGGAGCGTTTAGAAAATAAGCACGGTGTTCCCGACGCTCACGAGATCTTTCACTCGCGCCGCATCCCAATTGGCCAGGCGAATACAACCGTGGCTGGCGGCGCGGCCAATTGTCTCGGGATTGTTCGTGCCATGGATTCCGATACCCGGTTTGTTCAGACCCATCCAGAGGACACCGACGAGATTGTTTGGGCCGGGTGGCAGATTGTAGTAATTCTCGGTGCGCACACCATAATTCAGCATGCCTTCGTCGTAGCGGAACCACGGCCAGACGTTCACGCCGAGGATTTTCCACGTGCCTACGGGCGCAGGAAGGCTTTTCGAGCCAGGTGTGATTGGAAAAACGCAGACGAGCTGGTCGTGATCGAAGACCTCCAGGAGATGTTCATATGTGTCGACGAAAACCTTCCGAGAAGCGAACGCTGGATTCTCAGGAACTTTTCCTTCCGTGAATTTTTCGACTTCGAACGGCAAGACGTTCGGCACTTTGAGAGTCTCGCCAGCTTGAAGGTGTTCCCAATCTTTTCCGGGATTCAGTTTCTGAATGTAAGTCTCCGCCGAGTGGAAACGTTCGGCGACGAACTCCAGCAGCGAATTGTACGGCAGCCATTTCAATCTCGCCTGATCAGCGCGGCTGCCGGGCACGTCGCCAATCTGTTTCAGGTCTTCTTCTCGGATGGTGTACGTCGTGTAAGTCAGCGGCACCTGATCGAGCATCCACTGATCGACCGCGCCGGTTTTTGGCATCGCCTGCGCGTGCTTGTATGAGATGAGTGCCTTCCGGAAAAATTCACCCATTTTTCCGTCGATCTTGCCTGGACCGAAATCGTTGTTGTCCAAAAAAATCTGCAGCCGCGTGGCCGTCTCCTCGTCGTAGTTTGGCAGCGCAACCGGATAAACTCTGGGCGGAGGAGTCGGTTCCGGAGCAGGTGATTGCTCCTGCCCATAAGCAAAAATTGGGATCAAAGTGGATGCGAGAATGAGAAAAGCCAATTTCATCGGCGGAAGTTACGTGCTGTGAACCCGCAGGCGCAAACGCGTCACCGCGATTCATCAGGCACCGGCCGGAGCACCACTGTTGATTCGGCTGGCAAAAGCCATTGCTCCTCAGGGGCGATGGCCGTCGCGCCTGCACCGCCATAACGGGGAGAGTCGCTTGTCCATTGCGTTTCCCACCTGCAACTCGGCGGCGGCGCCAACAAGGGTTCCGACGCAGGATGCAGAGCTTGCGTTGCTCCAAGATTCACAAGCACCAACCGATCATCGTTTTTGTTCGAGAAATATCTCAGGACGAAAGTTGTACGTCCCAGGACTGCGCCATCGGTTCCAACAGAATTTTCCCGGCGAAAGCGCAAATCTTCTCGTCGCAATTTCAAAAGATCAATGTGCAGGTGGTAGAGTTGCTGGTTCTTCTCTCGGTCGGCGAAATCAAGTTTGCATCGGGCGAATGCTTTCGGGTCGTCGGGGGTCAGCATTTTTTTTAGCGTCTCCTCTTCGCTCAGCGATAAAAAGGCTGCCAGCCACTCGGCGCGCCCTTTGCGAATTGCATGGCGCACCGAAGTGTCGCCGATATCCGCGAAAAACAGGAACGGACTCGACGCGCCGAACTCCTGTCCCTGGAACAACAACGGCGTCCACGGACCCAGCAAAAGAAGCGCAGTCATGGCGCGATATCGGGCGGGTGAAGTTTGGAAGCGCAACCGTTCACCTGTTCCAGTATTTGCGATTTGATCGTGGTTCTCGAGGAAACACACGAAAACGTCAGGAGCAATTCCGAGCGCAGGCGTCCCACGCAATGCTTTTCGCCAGGAGAGCGCCTGCCCCTGATACAAAAACCCGTGTTTCGCCGCGGAAATGAATTCCTGCGGCGCGCCGCAATAATCTGCAAAGTAAGCCTGGTTGCGACCAGTTAACGCGACGACGGAACTATGGTGAAAATCGTCGTTCCACATGCCATCTAGTTCATCACCCCCTTCGCTGAACGGCCGCGCCATGTTCGCTTCCTGCAGATCGTTCTCGGCTACGAGGATGATCGAGCGCCTCCCGGCCGATTCCCGGGCTGCGCGTCCGACAGCGCCAATGATGTATTCAGTGGATTCATCCCGAATCGCGTGCGTCGCGTCGAAGCGGAATCCGTCAAAATGAAATTCCTCAATCCAGTAGCGTCCGTTCGTGATGAAAAACTCCCGAACCGGTTGTGAATTCGGTCCGTCGAAATTGATGGCGTTGCCCCATTCGTTTTCCTTTTCGCGAACCAGATAGTCATCCGAAAACATCCCAAGATAATTGCCGTCGGGCCCGAAGTGGTTGTAAACGATGTCGAGAATAACGCCCATGCCTAGCGAGTGCGCCCGATTGACGAACCTCCGCAAATCGTCTGGCGTTCCATACAAGTGGCAGGGCGCAAAAAGATTTACGCCATCGTATCCCCAGCCAAATTGTCCGGGGAAATCGGCGACTGGCATCATCTCGATCACAGTGATTCCGATGCGCGCCAACTCCTCCAATTG
>DATBDI010000016.1:0-2779 GCA_036270025.1 Candidatus Udaeobacter sp.
TGCGCATTGATCGGACACCAGAGCGTCCGAGCATTCGAAAACAACTGCCGATCGGTGCTGCGCAGAATTTCCGTGAACCGTTCGAATGTAAGCCGGGTGGCTTTGCCGACCCAGGTGCGCAAGATGATTTTGTTGCCCAGCGCGGCAGGCGTTCTGTAGTCGATCTCGTGCCGCAGAACCACCCAGCCGATAGTCTTCTGTGCTTCCGGAGTGGCGACGGCTTGCCAATGCGCCGTGGCGACTTCCTGCACCCACCGCAGGTACACAGTGTTGTTCACATGATTTTGCTCGTCGATATCACTGGGCAAAACTGAAACGGCCATTTCGAAATGCGCGCGGGACATCGAGAAGAAGTTAGTAGAACCGATCTTACCATTGTGCTGTCATGTTGAGCGAAGCGAAACATCTCTGGTCGTGGATCTAGAGATCGTTCGCACAAATGATCAGAGATTCTTCGCTTCGCTCAGAATGACAGCTACTGGCTGGAGGATGACACGCAGGCTCAGCTGATATTGAACCGTCGCATCAATTCCTGGCGCGCTTCCATCGCGAGTTCGGGACTCATGCGACCCAGCATTTTCTCCCGCCGATCAGGGTCCATCGCCGCCAGACCGCGGACGAGCTTGTTGCGCGCTTTCCATTTCGCATACTTGCTTGCGCCGATACCGATTGCCAGCAACGCCGAGATGGTCCAAACCGTAATGTCTGTCGCAGTCACAGGATGAATAAAGAAACGAAAACGCCAGCGACAACCAAACAATCCGCGTTTCTCGTCGGGGAGGCAGCCTGTCCGCGACTGCAAACCGACTGGCAAAGTTGACGGCACCAATTAGGTGCCGGATTTTCTGATGCGCGTGCGTCGAGGAATTCTGACTATTGTGTGCAGTGGTGTTGCATTGACCGGTGCGCCGTTGGTGCGTGGTCAGGACGCAACTTCGGCAAATCTTCCCGAGCATTTCGATACTGGTGAGGCGATCGCCTCACCCAATCTGAAGAAGAAAAAGGCCAAATCGGGCCGGGAAATCTCTTCCAGCATAACGGACAAAAGCCTCCCGCCCGCGTCTGAGCAGACATCGGCTGTAGAAGAAGCCGCGGCATCGGCCCCTTCACCGAAGCGGAAGGAACACGAATCGACTCCACAAACTTCCTCCAGCGCACCAGCTGCAACACCGGCCGCTCCAACCGAACAGTTGCCCACGACCGAAGAACCAGCGACACCTGTCGCACGGCTACAGAAAAAATCTCGTGTACGACGTCGCGTCCCGCCCGCTGAGCAACCGGAGAAGAGCAGCTTGGCTGTTCCTGTTTCGTTCTCGTTATCTGTGGCTCAATCAATGGCAGAGAGTGCCCCTTTGCCGAAGTATCCATATCAGGCCAGGCGCGCCAATGTCACTGGCAGCGGGATTTGTGTCATGATTGTTGATCCGGCAAGCGGCAAGGTTACGAACGCGATGATGGCGCAAAGCACTGGCAACGCGATCCTGGATAAAGTCACAACCGAAACATTTCGCAGATGGCGGTTCAAACCAGGAACTGTGTCAGAGGTCAGGGTGCCCATTTCGTATGAGTGAGCATGGCGGCGTATCGGCCGGTCACCGCTCGTCGTTTGTAATTGCGACCGATGTACGCCGTTGAGATCGATCGCTCGAAACGTCTGCTGGTGATCAGCGCTCTCCAACACGTCAGCGCCGAGCAGGCGAAAATGGCCGCGCAGCGCGTGCGTGAACTCGTGCGCGACGCCGAGCCTGGCTTGCGCGTTCTTGCCGACTTTCGCTGGTTGGAATCAATGGATTCAGCAGCAGCGCCTCATGTGGCGGACATCATGGATGCGCTCACGGAAAAGCGGGTCGCTTCCGTGACGCGCGTGATCGCCGACGCGCGCAAAGACATCGGCCTGAACATTCTCTCCCAATTCCACTACAGTCCGGAAGTTCGGATCACGACATTCGAGACGCTTGCTGATGCGCTGCAAAGTATTGTCGCAGGCGACGGTTAATTTCGTATCGAGCTAATGGTGCGCAGCCCTGGCTCTGTTGCCTTCCTTAATGGCGTCGGCCTTTGTGCATTTGGAAGGAAACGTGTCGGTTTGCAGAGCGAGCCGGACGTGTCCCATCCACTGAAGCCCGGGTAGCGAGTGCCCCTTGAGCGGTGGCATCGACTGAGGTAGCTTCGCGGCGGATGCTCGAGATGACTCTAGGATGCCTCAAATGGGCCGCTGTCGGCTTCGTCGTCGCTTTTGTCCTGATGAAGCTGTTCGAGGCCAGTCACATTCACGACGACATTCCCAAGCCTGTATTCAAGATCCGGCAGACAAGGCGCGCGACGTTCATCTTGTCCACCTTTGCCGCGATGCTCTCAGCACTGGTCTGGTTGTTGGTACAGAAGTTGGATTGAGCTGCCTTCGCCAAAGTTACGGCGTAACAGGGCTTCGTCACCCCATATAGAACCCGCCGTTTACGTTCAATACATGACCCGTAATGTATGACGCCATCGGCGAGGCAAGGAACAGCGCCGCGTTCACAATCTCAATTACATCCCCAAGACGGCCTAGAGGAATTTGCTTGATGAAATTCTGCGTAACTTCGTCCGGCATTCCTTTGCTCATGCCGACGTCAATGAATCCGGGCGCGATCGCATTCACCGTGATGTTCTGGCGCGCGAACTCACGCGCGGCAACCTTCGTGAGCGCGATAATGGCCGCTTTGCTCGAGGAATAGTTCGCCTGCCCGAACAGTCCCATCTGGCCGCTGACGGATGATAGATTCACGATCCGGCCGCC
>DATBDI010000017.1:0-1963 GCA_036270025.1 Candidatus Udaeobacter sp.
TCACGCCGACCGCGAGGATGCACAAACAAGAAATGAGCAAGAGGCGTTTGATCATAGGCTGGTTGAGAGGACTATTTATGCGGCTCGCGAAACTGTGCAAGTGTGTGGCGCGATCGCGCAATTGTAGGGCGTCTGTGACAGCCCCGAATGTATTCGGGGTTCACAGAATGGAGCCGGCGGGCGCCGAGCGACATAGACGGGCAGGCCGAAGGCCGAGCGAGCGGGGAGCGAACGAGTCAAACGCCCTACAACTTGGGATCGACCTCGTCGCGGACAAGGTTTTCCCATGTTTGCCGTTTTCGGATCAGCACGAACTTGTCGCCGCGAACCAGCACTTCGGGCGGCAGTGGCCGCGAATTATAATTTGAAGCCATCACAAATCCGTATGCGCCCGCGCTCATGATCGCGAGCAGATCGCCCTCATGCAGCTCCGCCATTTCCCGATCCAAGGCAAAGAAATCACCCGACTCGCATACCGGCCCGACGATATCGATCTTCTGCAAGGCGTCTGACACAGACGCCCTACAAGGAACAATCTGGTGATAGCTTTGATAAAGCGCCGGTCGAATCAGGTCGTTCATTCCTGCATCGACGATCGCGAACGTCTTCGCGCCCGATTTCTTGATGTACAGCACCTGTGTCAGCAACACGCCGGCGTTGCCGACGAGAAACCGGCCAGGCTCGACCAGGATTCGAATGCCCAGCTCGCGCAGCGGCGGAACAACGGCTTCAGCGTAGTCGCAGACGCTGAACGCTGAGGGTTCGCCGCCGTGGTCGTGCCACCATTTGCCTGAGCCGCTCTCGAGTGCGCGCCGGTAAATGATTCCCATGCCGCCGCCGATGCTGAGAAATTTGATTGCGTATTTCGCTTTCAACTCACGGACTATCGGCAGCACTTTTTTGATCGCAGCCGCGAACGGCTTCGCCTCAGTAATTTGCGAGCCGATGTGCATCTGCACTCCGGCAATCTGGACGTTGCGCATTTTGGCGGCGCGCTCGTAAACCGTGGTGACGTGGTCAAGCGGGATACCGAACTTATTCTCGCGCGAACCGGTGGAGATGTACTTGTGCGTGTGCGCGGCGACATCAGGATTAACGCGCAACGCGATCGGCGCCCGCATTTTTTTAGCGCCGGCGATGCGATCGATGCATTGCAATTCCGCTTCGCTTTCGACATTGAAGCTGCAAACCCCTTGTTGCAGCGCGTATTCGATTTCGTCACGCAATTTTCCTACACCGGCGAATGTGCACAGTGCCGGATCGGCACCGGCGGCCAGCACACGAAAAAGTTCGCCACCGGAAACGATGTCGAAGCCTGCGCCCGCGTTGGCGAGCAATTTTAGGATTGCACGGTTCGAGTTCGCTTTGACAGCGTAGCAAATCAGATGATCAAGCGCTCCAAGCGCCGCATCCAAGCGCGTGTAGTGATCCAGAATTGTTCCCGCGCTGTAAAGGTAGATCGGGGTGCCGAATTTCGACGCGACGCGGGCAAGATCGACATCTTCGCAGTAGAGATGTGCGTCGTGATACTGAAAGAAATGCATGTTGTGGCGGTCACCGCAGCTACCGCCCACGCTAAAATATCAGGCGCTTGGCACAAGCGCCTCTACAACTTCAGTAAGGGGTGCTAGCCAAGTATCCTCAAGACGATATTGAGGATGCCGATCAGGGCGAAGCCTACCGAAAAGCTGGCCAGCACAAGTTGTTTTCCATGTTTCAACATTTCTCCAAGAACGGCATGCGCGGCCAGATAGATAAATCCACCACCAACCGCCGCCATGATTAAGCCGAGCCAAATCGTCGAAATGTTCGCCAGAAAAAAATAGCCGATCACTCCGCCGAGGAGCGTCGTCGCCTCCACAGCAGCTACCCAGCCGAGCGCGGCAGCGCGGTTGAATCCGGCGCCGATCAAAAGGCTGCCGAGCGCGAGGCCTTCGGGAACTTTGTGAATGCAGAGAGCAGA
>DATBDI010000018.1:0-4570 GCA_036270025.1 Candidatus Udaeobacter sp.
GCCGGATGCTTTTCGATGGCGCTCGCGTTCAACCTCGAAAAGGCGGGACATCCCGCGAAACGCGTCAGCACTACCGCGACTGTGAAATTGGAGCCCGGCGATGGCGGATTCAAAATCACCTCCATCGACTTGAAGACGGAAGCCGACGTTCCAGGAATCGACCAAGCAAAATTTAGCGAGCAAGCCGAGCTAACGAAGAAGACTTGCCCGGTCTCAGTCGCTCTCGCCGGCACGAAGATCAATTTGGACGCGAAATTGCTGTAGGCGCGGTTTCACGTTGTAGCCACCGGCCTGTGGCCGGTCGGCTGCTGCACTGCTGTTGAAACTGGTGGGAGACGGCCCGCAGGGCCGTGGCTACAACTGCGGGAGTCTTATTAGCAATTCCTCAGCGCACCGCGCGAAGAATTTCTCGAATTGTTACTTCGCTAGCTCGTACAAGTACTCGACGAAGGACATTACCGCGCCGTCGAATCCCTGGATTTTCGGGTTCGCTGATTCGATGATGTAATATTCGTCGGGCGCGTGCGCGCCGCTGCCGTGACCAAGTCCGAAATGTCCGGCCGCCAGCTTTAGCGGTTCGCCGGTGAACACATATCCTGGATACGACCCTGCATTGCGCGGCCACAACAGCGGATCGATTCCGAATTGTCTGTAAGCCGCGAACTGCGCCTTGATCAGAGCGGAATCAGCCGATGTGCTAGTCGGATCATAACCGCCGGTCATGTTCACTTCGATGTCGCCGAAGCCGCGCTTCGCCAGATGCGCTTTGATTGCGGCGAGCGCATCGGCGGCTTTCATGTCGGGCACCAGCCGGAAATCCATTTTTGCTACTGCTTTGTGCGGAAGCACGGTCTTTCCACCGGGCCCGGTGTAACCGCCGACCAACCCTTCGATGTTCGCCGTCGGTTGTGACTCGAGCCGCTCGTTCGCCTGCTCCCACGGCAGGTCATTGATCCAATGCTGCACGCTGAATTGCTTCTTCGCCTGTGCTTCGTTGCGCACCTGCGAAACTTTTTCGATCATCGTTTTTTGTTCAGGTGTCGGCGGGAGCGGCTTCGGGTAATTGTCGATCATGACCACGTTACCATCCTCGGACACGAGCGTATTTAACGCTTTGACTAAGTGCCACGATGGGCTGTCAACCATCGCCTTCAGAGATGAATGAATGTCTTTTGCCGGACCGCGTCCCCATTTCTCGCCGCTCGACACCAACTCAAGCTCGATCACGCCTTTCGAGCCGAGATTCACTGTCACGATACCGTCGACGTCTTGTGTTGCCGACGGCATGAACACGCCGGCGCATTTCTTCAGCGCGTCGAGCACTTCAGGTCGCCTGACGAGCTGAGGGATATGCGGCGAACCAATCTCCTCTTCGCCTTCCGCGACCATCACGAGGTTCACGGGCATCTTCTTCCCCGCGCCTCGAATCGTGTGCAGCGCCGCCAGGAACGCCGCTTCCGGTCCTTTCTGATTCACCGCGCCACGACCAATCATCACTTTGCCCAGCGGCGGTTTGTCCGCGATTCGCGCTTCGGTCGGTGGCGACGTCCACTCCGCAGGATCGAACTGCTTCACGTCGTACATGAAATAGAGTCCGACTGTCTTCGGTGCTCCCGCATCGAGCGTGGCGAACACGCCCGGTTTCCCGTCTGTGTTGATCACCGTGGCCTGCTGAAATCCAGCGTCGCGCGCCAGCTTCGCCATGTATTCCGCGCCTTCCGGATAACCACGGTCCTCAGCCGCGATCGAAACCTGCGCAATCCAATCCTGCAAACGCTTAACCGCCTCATCGTGACGCTTCGTGATTTCCGATTTGATATCGGCATGTTCGCCGTCAGCTCCGTGGGCGTTCCGGAGTGGCGTCAGGGTTCCGCACATGAGAAAAGTAAGCAGACAACGAATAACGGTTTTCATGAATGTTACTTCTGCGGCGCGCCGAGAGTTCCGCAAGTGATAACAGCGGCCTTGAGCTGCTCTCCATATCGTCTTATTATCGACGCATGACTACGCTCTCCCCCACGCAGGCCCGCGCCAATCTCACGTCGCTGCTCAAGCGTGCGGCGAACGGCGAAGACATCGGCATTTTGCACGGCTATAAAGTTATCGCACTGCGTCCGGTCACCGTTCACTCAGATGATTATGCGCTTCAGGAATACGGCGTGACCGAAAAGGAGCTCGACCGGTTCGTTAAGCGAATGAAGCAACAAATCGCACGCGATCGACGAGCTGGCCGGATGAAGGTATTCAGTGGCGACATCGAAAAAGACATTGCGGATTGAGTTATCGCCACAACTCCGAGCAGCGATCCGCAGGCTACCTAAGCGGCAGCGCAAAGAGATTGGGCACGTTATCACAGCCGTTCGGGATGGCTTCGGCGCGCCTCACCTGCATTCAGGGCTGGGGATTCGCCGCTTGCGCGACAGTGTATTCGAGTGCCGCGTTGGTCTGAAACTGCGCCTGGTGTTCGATGTTGAGCCCGACGTGCTGGCGTTTAACCACCTGGGCACCCACGATCAGATTCGGAAACTGCTCAAAAATCGGTGAGAATTCGGCCTAGAGCGCGAGGCTCTCCTGCTTTGGAGCCGAACGGGTAGCGCCAGAGAGGCCGCTGAATTTTTTCATCAGTTCGTCCAGCTTTGCGACATAATAATCGACATTCTCGTCGCGATTCTGCGGATCGAACTCGCTGGCGAGCTTGGCGGCTTCGTAGGCGGGAACCTTCTTTGGCGTAGCCTTGACGTAATAACTAATCTGGTCGCCTGGTTTGTAGTTCCTACTGCTTGCGAGAGCGAGCTCATACGCGGCGGCCCGGTTTCGTGCGGAGCCAGCGATCTTTGCCCGATATTTGTCGAGCGAATCCTGGAGCGTGTCAGTCTTCATTAGCATCCCGATGTTCCATTCGCGGTTGCGGATTTTTTGCTCGAATTCGTTCCGCAAACCGCTCACTGCTTCCGGTTTTCCTTCCATGATGAGCTTGATCATTTCCTCGAGGAAGACGCGCTGGAACTTTTCCAGGCCACGTGACTTCAGCGCGCCGCCTTTGATGACGACATCGCCGTTTTTCGTGAGCAGCGCGTAATTTTTTGCCTTGTAGCTAAACATCGCGTCGAATTGTTCATCGAATTCGACATCAATTCCTTCAGGCAATTCTTTTGCCAGATCTTTCTGCAAATCGCTGATGGTAGAACCTGCGTCTCGCTGGTTCCTTTCAGAAGGCAAGCCGGAGGCATGCCCCACTTTCGGCGGCACAAAATAAATTCCGTCGGTATCCACTTCGATCACTTGCGCGCCTTGTTTAGCCAGCCAGTCAATCATCTGTTTCAGCAAATCGCGCCCGATTTGCGTGACGCGCGCGGCAGCATCAAAATCGGCGAAATGTCCCTGCGCGAATCCCAGGTAACCGTAGAAACTGTTCAACAGAATCTTGAATGTGTTCTGCAGCGCCTGGAGATGATGTTGCCTGGCCGGATCTTTTTCTGCCCGCATTTCCGCCTTCGCTTCCAGCCGAAATGCGCGCACATCCGTGAGCAGATGACGGAAAATCTGCAGCTGGTCCGTGGCGGGAAAACACTCGAACTTCAACATGATCGACGGATACAACGAGGCGACATCGCAGTGCCAGACGTTGCGGGCGACACCTGTGAAGAAGATGTCGGTGTAACCGCCTTCGAATGCGCGAGGCATCGGCAACTCGGGAATCGAATGCCGCTGCCGTAAATATTCGCGCAGGAATAGCGCGTTGATTCGCGTTGCGTTCCCGCGCACGATCACGTCCTGGTAGTTGTAAGGGAAAATTTGTGCCTGGATGAAATAGCTCTGGCTCAACAAATCGGATAAGGCGCGCGTTTCTCGAACGCCGCACAAGGCACGACGTTGGAATGCATCCGAGTTCTGCACGTATGCGCGATGCAATTCTTTGCCGGTCAGCGCTGACGCGTCTTCGCTGTCGCAAAGTTCGAAATGGCGCGCCACGTCTGTGCGCTCGAAGCCTGCAAGCGAGCGCATCCCGACATCGTAAAATTGCGCGAGCAAGAAGGTGTCGACAAAGTGGCGGCCATCGAGCGCGAACTTCGGGTAATCGATTGTTTTCTCAGCGATTTGGAGTCGAGACGGTCGCGAACGCAAAAACCCGCCGCTGCGGCCCCAATCAAGCTTGGTCTTGAGCTTTTTCGCCCGTGCAACGAGCTGCGGGAGATGGACACGGAATAAATCGTGACCTTCGATGACGTCAGGATCGCGTTCCTTGATGAGTGCGGTGAGTCGCTTCAGCGCGCTTCTTTCGGATTCTTCAACGTGGTTCGGATCGACAACGATCAATTCTTCCCAGCCGGTGTTGTCTAAAAGCGCGATCGCCATGATGTGCTCGTCATTCGCGAGCACGTCGACTTGCATTCGCTTCAATTCTTCGAATCGCAGATCTTTGAACAACGTGCGGCCGGTGGCGGTGAGGTAATGCTGCACCGGATCTGTGAATGCGAAGAAATCGCGCCCGGAATTTTTCAGCCCGTTGCGCAACGCGATCAGTTCCTTCCAGCTATCGACCGTCACCAGCCAGCCGAATTTCAAACTG
>DATBDI010000019.1:0-11946 GCA_036270025.1 Candidatus Udaeobacter sp.
TATTGCGGCGGCGGCTTTGTTAGGCGTCCGCAGGTTGAAAAGGTCGCGCCTGCCGCGCCACTGAATCCGTGCGGCCCACTCTTCAAGGAAAAACGCCTGTCCGCCGCGCGTGTAGCTGGGCTTGAAAATCGCGTCATGCCAATAGCGGGAATCCGTTTTGCCGAACTGCTTGGCCATCGCTTGGCCACTTTTCTCGCTCACACCTGATCGTACTTGCGCTGAACTTCTCATGTTTGCCTCTCTTTGTTTCACTCTATGCTGTCTCAATATTGAGCTCATTTGCGAACTATAGCAAACAGGTCAGATCAGGCAAACATAAAAACTTTGGATCAGAAGGTTGGGGGTTCGAATCCCTCCAGGCACGCATCAATGCTGAGATGCGAGGTAGTCGTTGCTGAGCGTACATTGGCGGGCGTGATCCGGGAACAATTATTTGATCGTCAAGAGATGACAACCGAACGAGACGAGCAGTTCATGCGCGCCGCGCTCACGGAGGCAAAGAAGGCGCTAGGCCAGACCAGCCCGAATCCGGCGGTTGGGGCGGTTCTGGTGATCAGGAACCGCATAGCAGCAAGAGGTCATCATCGGGAAGCGGGTTGCGACCATGCGGAGATTGAGTGCCTCCGCGATTTCGGCGCACGGGTGCCTCCGCGCGCGACGCTGTACGTTACGCTGGAACCGTGTTCGACAGCGGGGCGCACTGCTCCGTGCACAGATGCGATACTCAGCGCCGGTGTTAGAAGTGTCGTCGTTGGTGCGATTGACGTAAACCCGCGGCACTCCGGCAAAGGCATCGCGCGATTACGAAATGCGGGTGTGAATGTGCGACAGGGCATTTTGGCTGATGAATCCGCGCAAATAAACGAGGCTTTTAACAAGTGGATCGTCACTGGGCGTCCGTTTGTCATCGCAAAGTGCGGCATGTCGCTCGACGGCCGATTGACGCGGCCCGACGGCGAGCCTCGCTGGATCACAAACCCTGCTGCCCGGCGCCACGCACGGAACCTTCGCGCGCACGTTGACGCAGTGCTCGTAGGAGCGGAAACCGTACGCGTGGACAACCCACGCTTAACCGTACGTGGGATGCGCCGAACGCGACAACCCTGGCGCGTTGTGCTGACCCGTTCAGGCAAACTTCCACGGCGAGCGCGTTTGTTTTCCGACCGGTTGGCGGCGCAAACGCTGATTTACAAGGGAAAGTCTTTGGCTGGCGTTCTAAAAATTCTAGGCAAACGAAGTATCACCAGCGTGCTCATCGAGGGCGGGGGTGACGTGTTGAGCCAAGCATTCGATGCGCGTCTCATTGACAAAATGCGAGTTTATTTGGGTCCGATATTAACCGGGGGACCAGTGATCGCGTTCGCGGGGCGGGGAGCAACAAACGCGGCGAACGCGCTACGACTACGCCGCGTTTCATATCAGCGCATTGGGCAAAGTGTTTGCGTCACGGGATATCCCGACGTGCTTCCATCCAAATAACGGAAAACTTTCCCCTCCGACTTCTGTTTAATTACAGGGAGGTAAAACGATGAAGAAACTTCTTTTGATTGCACTCGTGGCGGGCGGATTAACCTTTGTCGGGGCGCCGCGTTCCGACGCTCAAGTGTTCTTCAGTGTTGGGTTCGGGCCGGGCTACTACGGATATTACCCCTATGGGTATTATCGGCCATACTGGGGTTACTCTTCCTACCGGCCTTACTATTGGTACGGCGGGCACCGTTACTACCGCCACCATCATCACCGCTACTATCATCGGTATTAACCTGACAGAATAGCCAAGCGGCTCGGCTGGCTCGAAAGCAATTTCGGGCCAGCCTTTTTTTGTGGAGCAGGCCCGCAGAAAAATGAGCGCGGAATTATTTCTTGGGGTTAACCGAATCCGCCGGTTTTGTAGCAGGGTTTCTGGCCGGCTGATCGATTTGGAATTCTTTCTTCAGTTGCTGAATCAGTGCTGGCAATTCCTTTTGCCGTTCCGCTTCGATCTGTTGCCGGAGCGTCTGTTCGACCTTGCGGCGTTCCTGAATGTAGCGAGATTCAAACTGCGCCCGCTCCTGCGGGTTTAGATTAACACCGGATTCACGAAGCGCCGCGTCGGTTTCCCGCTTGACCGTCGCCTTGAGTGAATTTTCGCGCTGACGCATGACGTTGCGCTCTTCCGGGCTCATCCGCATCCAACGCTCGGCGTTGCGCCGGAAGTTTTGCCGCGCTTCAGGTGGCATTGCCAGCCAGCGGTCACGCATGCTCTGACCTGCCGGCCCGCGCGGAGGTCCCATGCTCTGACCTGTCGGCCCGTGCGGAGGTCCCATGTTCTGACCTGCCGGTGGTCCGTGCGGAGGGCCACCCATGGGCCTGCCGACCGGTCGGTGTGATTGCTGTTGCGGCTGCGCCTGCGCGATAGCGCAGGATAAGACCAGAACCGACGATGCGACGATTACCTCACAAAGTCGGCTTTTCGTCCCACACGCTGTTTTCATCCCAGGCGATCAATTCATCCAGATCAGCCACGACGTCGTAGTCTTGTGGATCGACTTTTGCCACGACGTCCATCTCATTTGGAGACGCCATCTGCGGGACTGTATGGTGCGTGGCGATAGCCATGCCGACCACGATGACTGCCACAGCCGACGCTGCAACAAGCCGTCGCAGGCTAAACCAGTTTCGTGCCCGCTCGAGCGGAGTCGCTTCCTGGCGGATTTTTCTCAGCACGTTCCGAGCGAAAAAGGGCGAAAGCGTCGGCTCACGAACGCGGCCGAGAACGTCCCACAACTCTTTATCGTCTTGGCGTTCCATAAGTCTCCAGTCAATTGAACTAACTGCAGCGCCGGAAGTTGCGCTGGAATGCGTGTCGAAAATGTTACTTTAGATTCCGGGCGCTTCAAGAAAACCCTCGAGCTGCCGAATACGAGTAGGATGGCGCATTTTACGCAATGCCTTTGCCTCGATCTGACGAATGCGCTCGCGAGTGACTTGGAACTGCCGCCCCACTTCTTCCAAGGTTCGGCTGTATCCATCGATTAGCCCAAATCGTTGCTCGAGTACTTGCCGTTCACGATCCGTCAGCGTCTCCAGCACATCCTTGATCTTTTCTTTCAGCAAGACGATGGCAGTCATGTCGCTCGGGTTTTCAGCCCCTCGGTCCTCGATAAAGTCGCCGAAGTTCGTTTCTTCGCTCTCGCCCACCGGGGATTGAAGCGAAATTGGTTGCTGCGCCATCTTTAGCACCGCCCGAACACGATCTACCGGCAGAAGCACCTCTTCAGCAACTTCCTCGGGTGTAGGTTCTCGCCCGTATTCCTGCACCAGCTGCTTCTGGACGCGCATCAGTTTGTTGATCGTTTCAATCATGTGCACGGGAATCCGGATCGTGCGCGCCTGGTCAGCGATCGAGCGCGTAATCGCCTGGCGAATCCACCACGTCGCGTAGGTGGAAAACTTGTAACCCCGGCGATACTCAAATTTCTCGACGGCCTTCATCAATCCCATGTTCCCCTCCTGGATCAGGTCGAGAAAAGACAGGCCGCGATTGGTGTATTTTTTTGCGATGGAAATCACCAGACGAAGATTGGCTTCCACCATTTCTGTTTTCGCCTTGAAAGCCTGCCGCAGCCAATTCTTCAGGGTGCGGTATTCTTCAGCGAACTCAGGAAGAGGAAACCACAGGCTCTTTTCCAAGTCGCGGATTTTATTCTGCAGTTGCAGGCGCCGTTTCTGGCCGCGTGGGTTTTTTGCCAGCTCAGTTTGCAAATAAAGCGCGGTGTGATGCGCGTCATCGGCCAGGTGCACAAACTCCTCTGTGACTCTCTGTTTGAGATAAAAATGCGGATAAGTCCTCTCCAGCGAAGCCAGCGTCCTCTGCAACACCTTGACTTTCCGGGAGCGATTTTTCGAACCATTACGCGCAAGGTCGCAGAAGTGTTGGCTAACCGAGGCGCTTAGTTGTTCCACCTGTTTGCACAGCCGTGGAAGGTGCTTCATGTACCGTTCGCGGCTCTCGATTTTTTTGTCTAGAATCACGCGGTCGAATCGTTCGCGGCCCTCCAGCAATTTTCCGGCAAGATCCAGATGGGCGCGGGCGACAAAACCGAAGCGACTGATGTGCTTCTGCACCATCCCTTCGGCTTCCTCGATTCGTTTAGAGATTTCGACTTCCTGTTCGCGGGTCAAAAGCGGAACCTGACCCATCTGCTTGAGATACATCCGCACCGGATCATCCAGAATGTCGACTTTGGTTTCCGTTCGCTCGTCTTCCTCGTCCTCCTCGTCTGCGTCCTTTTTGCCATCCTTGTAACGGTCTACTTCCGACGCTTCGATAATATCGATATCCAGACGGCGCAGCCGCGTCAGGATGAGATCCAGTTCATCCGCGTCGGTGACGCCCTCTGGTAACGCCTCATTGAGGTCGTCGAACGTGAGGTAGCCCTGCTCTTTTGCCAGCTTGATCAGTTCGCGAATACGGTTCTGGACTTCAAGAGCGGAATAGAGATGAGACCCTGCTGTTTCACGCGCCAACTCCGGAAGAAGGCCATTGGCAGGCGGTGATCCGGCCGGCCTCATCCGCTTGTTAATCGGAGCGATTCGTAGTCGCTTTTTCAGACTCGTTTTGCGAGCGAGAGTCGTTCGTGATGTCGCGCGATGACGCTTGCTTCCGTTGAGCCGTTGCGCCGACGACTGTCGGCTGCCTCCCCTTCGTTTCGAATGCCTGGCCAAGATTTTACGGTTAGGATTTGACTAAGACGTTCGACCCTGCCGCGGCAATAGATCGACAACAACTAATTGTTGGCTCTCACGCCGGCGGGCTGCGAAAGTTCGTGGAGCTGTTCTTGCAGGTCAAGAATTTCTTTTTGCAAATTTACCACCTCGCCGGCACTGAGTTCCGGCAGCTTAATTCGGTTCGTCGCAACACTCAACTGGCGGCGCAAAACGGCTTGGCGAATACCCAGCCACCATTTTTCGACCATTGCTCCAGCATCAGCCGGCATTCTTTGCAAAAGCCATGACGCAACCAATCGTTCCTCTGCCGGGGAAAGCGTGACCATGAACGCGTTCAGCGAGGCGGGATCCCCGGGACGCAGTTCACTTTCCAGAATTCGCACAAGAATGTCCCCATCCGGAACATGCGTGAGAATCTCGCGCCAATTTTGTTGAAGCAGAAAACGTCGCGCTGTTTCATCGCGCAGCGCCAGAACACAAAGCATTGCAACGTCGTGCCGCGGCGCGCCCGTGGTCGGGCCACCAGCATGCGTTTCAGGCGGGCTGTCCCGGCCGACAGAAGCATCACGCCTCCGTTGCTTCGATACGAGCTCCTGAAAAGCGTCCGCAAGGACCCCAAGACGTGCACTCGCTTTGCTCACTACTTCTCCCCGCATGAGTGGATCGCGCACTCGAGAAACGGTCTCGGCGAGACGTCTCGCTACCTGCATTTTGGCTCCCAGCGAACCGAGATCGGTGTTCACCGTTTCGCGTTCGATCCAGTAATCGAAAAAATCGCGTGCACCGGAAATACGATGTTCAAATGCCTCTTTGCCTTCGCGCCGGACCAGCGAGTCTGGATCTTCGCCGAGCGGCATTTCGGCCACGCGGACGATCAAATCATTTTGCAGCAATGCATCGAGCGAACGTTCGGCGGCCTTCTGGCCGGCTGCATCCGCATCAAAGCAAAGCACAATTTCGTTGACGAAGCGCTTCAAGATGCGCGCCTGGCTGTCGGTAAACGCGGTGCCTTGTGGCGCCACAACATTGGTGACCCCACACTCAAACAAGCTTATCAAATCGAGCTGGCCTTCGCACACAACTGCGCAGTCGGCCTCGATCAGAGCGCGTTTACTTTTATCCAAGCCGAAGAGCACGCTGCCCTTTCGAAAAAGCACTGTCTCGGGTGAGTTCAAATATTTCGGTGCGCCCTCTTGCTCTTTCAAAATCCGTCCACTGAACGCGATTACTTCGCCGACGTCGTTAGAGATTGGGAATATGATGCGTCCACGGAATCGATCGTAAGATGTTTGATGTTTGATGTTTGATGTTTGATTTGGCGCCGACGCAGCTTCTTCTCGCGTTTTTACCAGACCACTCGCAATGAGCTCGCGCGTTTCGAAATCCTGACCACGTGCCCAGCTGCCGAACGCGTCCCACTCGTCGGGGGCATAGCCGATTTGCCAGCGCTTTGCGATCTCCCGCGTGATCCCGCGCGCCGCGAGGTAATGTCGCGACGCGTCGCCGACTTGTTTCTTGATCAGGTTTTCATGAAACCATTGCGCGGCTTCAGCATGCAGCTTCAGGAGAAGCCGGCGCAATTCACCTTCTCGATGTTCATCGGCAGCGCCTCCATGCGATTTTTCGGTAACGGTGATGCCAGCGCGCGCGGCGAGTTTGCGCACGGCTGATGGAAAATCGATATGCTCATAATCCATCACAAACCGGAAAACGCTTCCGCCCGCGCCGCATCCAAAGCAATGGAATGTCTGCCTGGTCGGACTCACGATGAACGAAGGCGTCTTCTCCTGATGAAACGGGCAGAGCGCCTTGAAATTCGCCCCCGCGCGTTTCACCGGAAAATACGAACCGATCACTTCGACGATGTCGTTCGCGGCGGCAATTTGCTCGATGGTTTCCGAAGGGATCGTTCCCATGCGCTCCTGATAATTTTCGTCTCGTTTGAATCTGGAAGCGATGCCAAACTTACGCGGTGCGACGAACCATCCAACTTTTCCCAAGCAGATTGTTGATCACGACAATTTGCTTTCTCATGGGAGTCCTAACCGCTCCTGGCCGTGACATCATTCACACAGGCGACGTCGTTGTCGTGCCGCTGCGCGGTGAGGTTGCACCTGCGTTGCTAACGTTCTTGCGTCGTGCAGTGAAAAGTGCGGAGACCAAGGAAGCGTCTGCGATCGTTTTCGACATGAACACGTACGGGGGTCGGCTTGATACGGCGGCCGACATCGTGAATGCACTCAACCAATCGAGAATTCCCACCTACACCTTCATCAACACCAACGCCGGATCTGCGGGCGCGCTCATCGCGATCGCGACACAGCACATTTACATGGCGCCGGTGAGCGCGATAGGGGCTGCCGCCCCGATCCTCCCGACCGGCGAGGATCTTCCCACGACCGCAAAGGAGAAGACGATCTCGTACTGGTCTGCGCTCACCCGCGGCTCGGCCATAAAGAACGGGCACAACCCGGACATCGCCGAGGCATTCATGAACAAAGATAAGGAAGTAAAAATTGGCGACCGGGTTCTTCATGGCAAGGGAACCGTTCTTAGCCTCAATGCGCAGGACGCAGTCGAGCGGATCAACGGCAAGCCCGTGCTGGCCGATGGAATTGCCGACTCGGTTGGCGATTTGACCAAGAGAGCCGGACTAAAGGGTAAGGTCGTCACGATCGAGCCGACCGGCTTTGAGCAAATCGCATTCTGGATTACCGCGCTTGCGCCATTGCTGCTACTCGGTGGAATTCTGGGCGCGTACCTGGAATTCAAAATTCCCGGCGTTACGTGGCCGGGCGTCACCTCAGCAATTTGCTTTGCGCTGTTCTTCCTGGGGCACTATTTGGCAGGGCTTGCAGGCTGGGAAGTGGTCGCGCTCTTCATTCTCGGAATGGTGCTCGTCCTCATAGAGATACTGTTCTTCGCGCACAGCACGATCGTTTTCGGTGTGATCGGTGTGTTCCTGATACTGGCCTCGTTGCTCTGGACGATGATTGATCGCTATCCGGGGCAAAACTTTTTCCCGACAGGAAATATGTTGGCGATTCCGCTGCTTAACATGTTCGTCGCGATCATCGGATCGTTCATCGTCATCGCGCTGCTCGCGCGGTATCTGCCACGCACAAGTATTTACCGCCGATTCGCCTTAATGGAGTCAAATCCATCCGGTCCGTCGCTTGCTGGTGAGCCGCGACAGTTTGCCACCGCACTCGGGCTCACGCCCGGAGCCGAGGGAACCGCAGTGACCGTCCTGCGACCGAGCGGCAAAGCACGTTTCGCAGACCACGTGGTCGATGTCGTCACCGAGGGTGAATTCATCGCGCCGCAAACGCCAGTCACTGTGATCCAAACGGACGGTATGCGCGTGGTGGTCAAAAGCGTCGCGGAGGCTTAGCGTTTTACCTAGCCACCTGCGACAACGCGAATCAATTCAATGCGATCGCCTTCGGCCAACGGTCGGTTCGCCCACTGATGTCGATGCACGGCGAGGCCGTTGTGCTCCACTAAAATGGATTGCGGTGGAAATTGAAGCCGATCGACCAACTCCGCAATCGTTTTGGCTTCGCCAGCGTCGACGTTTTCGCCGTTTAGGAAAATCGTCATGCCCCGCAGAGAGCCTGATCCCAATCTTTCCACACGGGCTCGATGCCACCACCTCTGAGGACCGCAGCTATTTCGCCCGGTGAACGTTCGTCGCTGATCTCGAATTGACCGGTGGCGAGTTGATCTTCGCCATCTTGGTAGTCTGGCGCGACGATGCGGCCGCGCACCGTCCGATGTAGATGTTCACGGCCTTGCCGGGTGTAACCACCGGGCTCTGTGTGGCTGCCGGCGCTCATCATTGTCACTCCCATCAAAGCCAGCGCGTCCCGCAATGCCGCGCGCTCGCGCGTGCTCAGCACGATGCCGAGTTGCGGGAACGTCATGCGCAGCGCACACACCAATTGCGCCAGCTCCCGGTCGGTTATCGAGAAGAGCGGATGAAAGCCTCCGGCAGCGGGACGCAACCGCGGCAGGCTAACCGTGATCTGCGCCCGCCAGCAATGCTTGAACAAATGTTCCAAATGCGCGGCGAGCGCGACTGCTTCGTCCTGCCAGGGCGACAAACCGATAAGGGCGCCGATGCCGAGCCGGCGAAAACCAGCCACATACCCGCGCTCGGCGCAATCAAGCCGAAAATTGAAATCGCGTTTCGGCCCGGCGGTATGCATTTCGGCATAGACGCCGCGATTATATGTTTCCTGGTAAACGACCAGGCCGTCTGCGCCAGCCTCGACAATCGGCACGTAATCCTCCGTTTCCATCGGGCCGACCTCGATCGAAATCGATGAAAAATCTGGCGCGAGCGCGCGCACGCATTCAGCGAGATAGTCACCGCTCACAAACTTTGGGTGCTCGCCTGCGACGAGAAGGATTTGGCGAAATCCCAGGCGAGCGAGATGCCGCGCTTCGGCGACGACTTCATCTACATCGAGCGTGACGCGAAGGATGGGATTATCGCGGGAGAAACCGCAATACTGGCAGTTGTTGATGCATTCGTTGGAAAGATAAAGCGGAGCAAACAGCCGCATCGTGCGTCCGAAATTTTGCAGCGTCAGCGAACGCGACGTTTGCGCCATCGTTTCGATCTCGCGATCCGATTTCGGCGCGATTAGATGCTCAAACTGTTGAACCAGCTGCGATTTCTTGAGAGCCAGGTTGTCCAGGGTTTCGGCGAATGACATCACAATAATTTCGTCCCTACGTACGTGTTCGCAAACGCATTTAAGGTATCAAACCGGGACAGCGCTTAGACCTGAGACCGCCGTGATCAAAAAAAAGCGGCGTCCGGTGTTCCGGACGCCGCCATAGAAATCTCCTAGGAATAGCTAGAACGCGAAATTCACGCCTGTACGGGCCATCCCGAAATTATTGTTCGATCCGTCCACGAAATTCCAGCTGAAATCACTCATCCAGCCGATATGCGGGGTAAGGCGGATTTCGATACCGCCGCCGACCTGGCCCATTGCCTTGGTCTCGCTATCTGTATGGCCGACTGTTGCGATGACGTCGAAGCCTTCTCCGGGTTCAGTAAATCGCTGGTCAATTCGCCTTTGGCCGCCACCAAAAATTGCGCCGCCGCCACCAAAAATATATGGCGAAAACCGCGTGCACGGAATCGGATAACGGAGCGTCAGCGTCCCCAGTACGGCGCCGACGGCGTTGTTTTCGTGGTGAACGCTGCTTTGAAAGACGTTGTCGCTGAAATCGATGAAAATATCCTGGCGCGCCTGTCTCGCGTCGACGGCCCAGCCTTCAATGCCGACACCGAAATACCGCATGAAGAAATACTTCGCATCGATACCACCACCCCAGGCGTGATCGGCCTCGAGGTAGCGGTCATTTTGCCAATTGTTCCCTGTGAAGACGTAGGTCCCCCAAAGACTAAGATTGAACTCGTTGTCCGCGTACCATGCAGGGCACGGCGGCGGAGCAGCGACCTGTTTCATTTCCTTTCCGGAATAGCCGACCCCGGCTAAAGCTACCGAGGTTACGCCGGCCACCAGCAAGCATAACACTAGTTTTTTCATTTATTTCCCCTTTTTGGTTAAGTTTACGGTTCCACTCCAAACATATGAGAGAGTCAAAGTCAACAACGAAGTTCGCTGCGCGTCTGGATGCGAAGATTCGGGCCCCGCGTCCGGAGATTGCAACTGTTCGCTGGCCGCCTGGCCCGTGAGGTTACGGTGTCAGTTCCACTCCTGTATTGGCGTCCGTGATAACAAATTTCTCATGGTGAAAGGACGGATCCGCCCGGAACATGAGCCGGCCCGCATAACGTCGCTCAAGCTCCACCAGGTGCTCCTCATCCTCCTCTTTCAACCGCTTTAAGACGTCGGGGTTCAGGATCACGCGGATCTCGTGAATGCTGTCCTGGTATTTGCGCATGACGGTATTGAGGGTCCTGTGCAATTCCACGCTTGTCGTCATGGAGGTCTTCACAACGCCGCGGCCACCGCAGTACGGGCAATTTTCGTAAATCGTGTCGCTCAGGCTTTCCTGCGCTCTTTGCCGCGTCATCTCCATGAGGCCCAGTTGTGAAATCGGCAGGACATGCGTCCTCGCCTTGTCGCGTTTCAGCCGCTCTTTCATCAGATTGTAGACCACCTGCTGGTCCCTGCGGCTCTTCATATCGATAAAGTCGCCTATGATCAGCCCACCGATGTTGCGCAACCGAAGCTGCCGAGCGATTTCATCCGCTGCCTCGAGATTGGTCTGTAGAATCGTTTTCTCCACATCGCGTCCGCCCTTGTTACGTCCGGTGTTCACATCGATAGCGACCAAAGCCTCGGTCTCGTCGATGACGATGTAGCCGCCGCACTTCAACCAAACCTGGCGGTGAAAGGCATCGTCGATCTGTTTTTGCACGCCGTGCGTTTCGAAGATGGGTGTCGCGCCATCGTAAAAATGCACCCGGTTCCGGGCGCGCCTGGAAATCTGACCAATCATTTCGATCATTCTGTCAGTTGAGCCGCGGTCGTCGCAGATGACCTGGTCGATTTCCTCGGTTAAAAAATCGCGCACGGTTCGCTCCACCAGATCCGGCTCCTCAAACAGCCGGCACGGAGCAGGCTGCTCCCGAATGGCGTGCTCGACTTTCGCCCACTGATCGAGCAGGAATCGGAGATCCCTGACGAAATACCTGGCGCGCTGTCCCTCGCCCACGGTGCGGATGATCACGCCGACGCCCTCGGGAATCTCCAGCTCACGCAGGATCTTGCGGAGCCGCTCGCGTTCCTTCGGCTCCTCGATCTTTCGCGAGATGCCGCTGCGGTCGCTGAAGGGCATAAGCACCAGATAGCGGCCCGCAAAGCTGAGATTGGTCGTCACCCTCGGCCCCTTGGTCCCGATTGGGCCCTTTGTCACTTGCACGATCACATCCGAGCCAACCGGGTAAATGCTTGGAATGTCTTTTACGGTGATCCGTTTTCGCGGCCGCTTGCTGCCGCGCCGGTCGATCTCTTCAACGCCACTATCGAGCGCCGCGGGGATCGCATCCCAAAAATGAAGAAAGGCGTTTTTTTCGAAGCCGATGTCGACAAACATCGCCTTCAGGCCCATCTCGATGTTTCTAACCTTACCCTTGTAAATGCTGCCGACGATGTTCCGGGAGCTCTTGCGTTCTACGCTGTATTCCTCGAGTCGGCCATTTTCCAGCAGAGCCACGCGGGATTCGAGTTTTTCCACGCTGACTAT
>DATBDI010000020.1:0-7144 GCA_036270025.1 Candidatus Udaeobacter sp.
TGCCGAAAACACAGACGCGTCCAAAATTCGCCGACGCAACCAGCAACCAAATACGTGTATTCATCCAGCTCTGCGCCAGTGGCGAGCGCGCGAATCTCCTTCGGATTATCGAACCGCTCCAGGTCGAGCGTCTGGCCGGCGGTGATTTTCTCAAGCACGACGCGAATGTCATTGCAATCAGCGTGTTCTATTGTGTCGAGCCAACTAAGACAATCCGGCATCGACCGGAGAAGCTGCTGTTCGCTCGTGTTGTTTTGAAGCGGGACGAATGAGCCGATCAGGTCGACAACGACTTCGCGCGAGGCTTTGCCCTGGATTGCGTGCGAGAGCATATTAAGCGTCTCAATTCGGACGGCGTTCGCGATTCCGCTAGTGTCGGCGACGCTGTCCGTTGCGCGGGCAAGCAGATACGCCAGCGCAATCGGTTCGCGTAGTCGTGCCGGCAAAAATCGGATCGACAGATAAAATGAACGAGAGACCGACCGGAGAACCGCCGTCTCCAGATGTCGGGAGCGGATGCCGTGGTCAACGCCCGCGGCTACAGTGGGCGAAGTCATCGGCGAATATTTCTTAGCTCGATGCGATTCGGCTCTGAATTGCCGAGCCCGAGCTGGCTGGCGAAGTCGATGTACGCGGCTTGTGGACCGACTTTCGGCAGATTCGTGCGCGAGCGCCATTCTTCCAAACGCTTCAAAGCCACCGCGTCCAGGGCGACCGGGTCTCTGCTCGCGTACAACGTGGCATGATGAACCGCATAGTTCGGTTGCGGCTGCGGTCCACCGGCATATTGCCCAAGCAGCCCATCCATAATGCTGAACACGACCTTCTTCGCGATGACTGGGTTGGCGTAAATTTCTGCGAGACTCTCGGCACCAAACCGCGAGCCCTGCGCAAACCGGCGCCAGTTGTCGATGTTCGGGATCGTCATGTTGTAAATGCAACCGGCGATTCCACTGGTTTCGCTGACACTCATCACGGGCACGTTGATAACCTTGTCGACGTCGCCGGCGATGATTTTGCAAAAGTGACTCACGTTGCTCGTGTTCTCAGTATCCGAGAGCGGTATCTTTGTTATGTCGCCAATATATTCGAAATCTCCCCAGACTAATTTTCCGATTAGCGCCGCGGACAGGACCGCGTTCGCGTCGTATCCGTCGCGTGGCGCGACTGCTTTAAGCTGATAACCATCAGCTCCCGATCGATAACCGGCGTCTTTGATACCGCCAAGCGACCGGTCCCAAACCATGATGCTGCCGCGCGGATGGCCCGCCGCCGCCAGTCCATCGACTATTGCGTTTACGATTGCGTGGTGCGTGGTGAAAAGTTCGCCACCCGCTGCGGAGATCTTGATTCCGATTCTATCCTTCGGTCCGACGAGCGACGCCCATGCTTTGGCCACGTTGGGCTGGCCAGTCGCAGCCGTTACAAGCTGATTCACCATGTCATGGACGACGCGCGCGTTTGCCTTGTAATCTTTGATCGAGGCCGAATCATGCACGGCATACACGATCGACGGCGTCGGCGCGGGCTGCGGTCCCTGCGCCGCCGCCGAAGCGATAGCGCAAAAGAGAAGCAGCGCTACGTTTCGCATCGGCAGAATGGCTTCACAACAGCAAACGGACTCTATGAATAACGCCGCGAATCACAACATTTCAGCAGCACATACAAATTTTGTAGGGCGTTTCTGTGAAACGCCAGCCCAACGCATGGCGTCTGACGCAGACGCCCTACAATTCTCGCGCGAACCGATTCGCCCAATCCGTCACGTTTACGTTCACATCCCCTTCTGCGCCCGCATCTGTCCGTATTGCGCGTTTTACAAGGATTTGCTCGATCGTTCTCAGACATGGCGGTTTTGCGAAGCGATCTTGCGCGAGCTCGAATACCAGGGAGCAGCGCTGCCCAGGTCGCCGCGGCGCCCAGTGGAAAGTCGCCGCTCGTTGTGCCCAACGACAATTTATTTCGGTGGCGGGACTCCGACGGCTCTTACGACTGAACAATTGGAGTTTTTGCTCGGAGGCTTTTGTCAACGACTTGATCTTTCGCACCTCGAAGAATGGACGATGGAAGCAAATCCAGGCAGCGTGTCAGCTCGGAAAGCAGCGCTCCTTCGAAGTCTCGGGGTAACTCGGCTGAGCCTTGGCGTGCAGTCATGGGATGATGGCTTACTTCAATTGTTGGGACGAGAGCACAGTGCGGCCCAAGCCGCGCAATCGTTTCACCTTCTGCGAGCAGCTGGATTCACGAACATCAACGTCGATCTGATGTTCGGATTGCCCGGCCAAACCATCGAGCAATGGACCTTGACGCTGGAGAAAACGATCGCTCTGGCACCTGATCACATCTCCGCCTACTGCCTGACATACGAGCAGGACACGGAATTTTTCCTGCGGCATGCACGCGGTGAATTTCGCCAGCACGCGGATGCGGACGCCGATTTTTTTGAAGTAGCGATGGCGATGCTGGAAGCGGCTGGCTACGAACATTATGAAATTTCGAACTACGCGCGCCCTGGCTTCGCGTCAGTTCACAATCGCGCCTACTGGCTCGGCGAAGATTATCTCGGGATCGGTCCGAGCGCGGTGTCAACACTTGGTAAGCAGCGCTGGCAGAATGTCTCCGATTATCGCAGCTACATTGATCGTGTCTTCTCCGGCCAGTCACCAGTTGGGTCCAGCGAAGATTTGACGAGTGAAATGAAACGCATGGAGCGAATCGCGCTGTCGCTGCGCACGCGTGACGGAGTTTCTGCTTCGGACCTGAAACATTTCGGGCAACAAACGGATGAGTTTATCGCGCTTGGGCTTCTTAGAGAATCCAGTGGCAATTTCGTGCTAACTCAGAAAGGCAAAGCGGTGGCTGATTCCGTTGCGGAAGCATTTCTGTAGTAGCAAACGGACAATTCTTTTCCGCTCTGGTTGAGTCGCACTTGTAAATTAAAGTTCGGATCTTGTTGACGCCAACGGCGTTTCGCCTTGCTACGCCGCCGGCTCTTCTTCAAAATCGCGACTCCGGAATCGACCGGACCGATCCGAATGAGCCGAAGGACATTTGTCCCGTCAGTTCTTCGCCCCTTTCGAGTCTGCCATCGCAAAATTAAATGTGACGGGGCAAAGAAAGGAATCTCAATGAATCACTTGATTCGACTAAAAACAATAATTCCAAGGCTTCTGGTGCCACTGGCGCTACTCTGTCTGGCGGAGCCGAAAGCGCACGCAGTCAATCCGCCGCCCGACGGCGGCTATCCTGGGGGCAACACCGCAGAGGGGCAAAATGCCCTTTTTAGCCTCGATACCGGCGGTTTTAACACCGCAGTTGGTTGGCTTTCGTTGCGCGGCGACAGCATCGGCAGTTTCAACACCGCAATTGGTGCGGCCACGCTCTTCCGCAATATCGCAAATGAAAACACGGCCGTTGGTACCGCCGCGCTTTTAAGCAACACCACGGGCGACGCTAACACTGGCAATGGAGCGTTTGCTCTTTTTAGCAACGCAGAAGGCGTAAACAACACGGCCGTCGGTAACAGGTCACTCTTTAGCAACACTGCCGGAATCAACAACACGGCTGTTGGTACTAACGCGCTTTACAGCAACAGCGCCGTCAGCGGCGACACGCCCGAAGGCGTTCCCAGCTCCTTCAACACGGCAGTCGGCGCTGATGCGCTTTTTAGCAATGACGCCGGTGCCATTAACACAGCCGTCGGTTATGGAGCACTTCGGCAAAACACCACGGCGAGCGGCAATACTGCCACAGGCGTTGACGTGCTCTTCAGCAATAGCACTGGCGAAGATAACACGGCCAGCGGGTTGTTCGCCCTCTCCAACAACATCGGTGGGAACCAAAATACAGCCAACGGAGCGTTCGCACTCCAAAGCAACGATGGCGATAACAACACAGCCGTCGGTAGTGGGGCGCTCAATGACAATACCACTGGCAGCGGCAACACAGCCAGCGGTGCTGCCGCGCTACGCAACAATATCAGCGGTAGCGGCAATGTCGCCCTGGGCTTTTCTGCTGGCGGCGCGGTCACCAACGCCAGCAACGTCATTGCCATCGGCAGCGCTGGTCAGGACGTCAGCAACAGTTGCTTTATCGGCCAGATTTACACCAACGTGCAACCGCAGGTTGGGATTGACCCCGATCTGGTAACCATAACCAGCAGCGGGAGACTCGGGCGGGCGAATGTATCCTCACGCCGCTACAAGCATCACATCCAGCCGATGGACAAGGCCAGCGAAACAATCTATGCGCTCAAGCCGGTAAGCTTCCGATACCACAAGGAATATGATGCCACGCAGACGCTTGCCTTTGGCCTCATTGCCGAGGAAGTGGCGGAGGTATACCCCGATCTGGTAGGACGCAATCATAAGGGCGAGCCCGAATCGGTGCGTTATGAACAGATCAACGCGATGTTGCTCAATGAATTTCTGAAGGAACATCGAAAAGGTGAGGAACAAGATCGCAGGATTCAGGAGCAGGAAACGTTGATTGCAGAACTCAAATCTGAAATGGCAGGCCTGGCTGCAATCGTAAACGAGCAAGCGTCACAATTGCAGAAAGTGACCGCCCAACTGCAGATTGGGAATGCAACAGCGCAAATCGCTGCGGAGTAAATGCGCTCAAAATCGTGGCCGGCATCGTGGATGCCGGACTTTTTGGAATGCACCGGGATCACCGATCCCGGCTACAGCGTGCTAATAAATATCTGACTCGGAGGTGTAACCCGAGGCGTCACGGATCGAACGCAACCGGGCGCGACTACCCCATTCCGACCGACTAAGCTGGCCCACTGTAAGTTTCACCAGCCACGGTGCCGCTGCCAAAGCGCCAATTGCAACGAGCGCAATCGCCGCTATCTGACGGACCGGAGGTTTAATCTTGTCGGCCATCAAAATCCCCAACCCGATACCGATCGCCGTTCGGGTAAGCACGAGAAGCGGGTCAGTCGCAGCTTGTTCGGAAGTTTTTGAAATGGATATGGGGAAAGGCATCGCCTACCATTGCATGGCTCATTCGAAAAACGAACCCAAAATTTCTTGAGCCACGGATGAACACGGATTTCCACAGATAAAAGCAAAGTTTTCTCCGATGCGTGTTTCATCTGTCTAAATCCATGGCTTAACTTTGCCTTTCTGGTGAACGCTTAGGACCGATATGCCTGATTCGATCTACGCGCTGATTCTCGCCGGCGGCAGCGGGGAACGTTTTTGGCCTTTGAGCAGACGAGCCCGGCCGAAACAACTGCTTCGCCTCGTTTCCAACAAGACTCTTCTCGAAGAAACTTTGGCGCGGCTGAAAGGCTTTATCCCGCGCGAGCGCACTCTCGTCCTGACGAATACCGAACAGGAAGAAGCCGTTCGCAAATTGCTCCGGAATTTTCCAAAGGAGAATATCGTGGCCGAGCCCGACAAGCGCGACACAGCTGCGGCAGTCGCGCTCGGCACAGGTTGGGTGGCGGCTCGCGATCACGCGGCGATCATGGCCGTTCTCCCTGCGGATCACTTGATCAAAAACCGAACGGCTTTCCAGGAAACCATTGCCGTGGCTGCCGACGCGGCCGACGAGACAACCGAGCTTGTTACAATCGGCGTCAAACCGACGTGGGCATGCCCTGGCTTCGGTTACATCGAGCAGGGCAAGCCGATCTATTTACGAAAGCGGCCCGAAAATGAGGCGATCCATCGCGTGGTGCGCTTTCGCGAAAAACCAAATCCTGACCTCGCGGAAGCGTTTCTGCGAAAGGGAAATTTTCGCTGGAACGCGGGAATGTTCGTTTGGTCAGTGCCGACAGTGCTGCGCGAATTTAACCGTCACGCGCCTGAACTGGCTGATTTCATTTCGCAGGTTCGCGCGCCGCAAAATTTCGAGACAGCGTTGCGCGAGCGGTTTAGCAAACTGCCCCGCATCTCATTCGATTACGCGATCATGGAAAAAGCCGATCGCGTTCTTGTGGTCGAGGCCAGCTTCGACTGGGACGATGTCGGAAGCTGGAGGGCAGTGGCGAATTATTTCAAAAAAGACCGGCAAGGAAATGCCACGAAGCGCCCCATTACTGCGATCGATTCCAGCAACAACATTGTTTTTGAAGAGCATGGGACGACGGTCGCGCTGCTCGGAGTTCGCGACCTTATAGTTGTGCGCACCCAGGATGCACTTTTGATTTGTCACCGGCACGAAGCCGAGAGGATTAAGGAGTTGACCGGCAAGATTCCACCGGAATTGCAGTAATGTGGATTTGGCCGACATGATGGAACCGCATCGCATCACCAAAGAGCGACGGTCCGCCACAGGACGGATTCGCCATAGTGAACTTGGGCAGCCGTCGAGTTCAAACCGTGACGGCTGAGAAGCCGTCACTGCTTGGGACGTATGAATCCAATTTTGGGTCTCGATTTTGGACGGGTGCGCATCGGCGCGGCGATCTCTGATGAATTGCAGCTGCTGGCGCATCCGCTCGAGACCATTCCATCAAACGGACAAGCGCCCAAGCGCGTTGCGGAGATCGTCCGCGAAAGGAAGATCGATCACGTCGTGGTCGGGCTACCTCGCCAGATGAACGGACAGATCGGCAGCGCAGCGACCGAAGTTCTTGGGTTTGCCGAGAAACTGCGCGCGATTCTATCCTGCCGGGTTGTGACTTGGGATGAGCGGTTGACAACCGCGGCGGCGCATCGCGCATTGCGCGACGCAGGCAAGAAAACGCGACAGACGCGCGGCTACGTCGATCAGGTAGCGGCACAAATGATTTTGCAAAGTTATCTGGATAACCGGTCGCAGCAGGCAAACGAACTGTGATCAGTGATCGGTGATCAGTATTTTTTGCCGATCACTGTTCACTGATCACCGATCACTAAATTACCATGTCGCGAAGACTAAAGCTCATCCTGGCTTACGATGGCGCGCCATTCGCCGGCTGGCAGAGCCAATCTCATCGTAACACGATCCAGGATCACCTGGAACGCGCGATGGAGCGTGTAAACGGAAAAGCCGTGCGTGTCCACGGCGCCGGACGTACCGACGCAGGAGTTCACGCGCTGGCGCAGTGTGCCCACGTTGACGTTGATAAAGTTTTGCCGACTTCGCGTTGGCTTGAGGCACTCAATGCATTGCTGCCGCCGGCAATTCGTGTGCTTCGCTGCCAATA
>DATBDI010000021.1:0-4219 GCA_036270025.1 Candidatus Udaeobacter sp.
CAGGTTACCCCATTCGGAAATCTACGGGTCAAAGCGTGTTTGCCGCTCTCCGTAGCTTATCGCAGCTTGCCACGTCCTTCATCGCCTATTGGCACCAAGGCATCCATGATGCGCTCTTTGTAGCTTGATCAATCTGTTCCAGTCCCGCGACTGCGGGACCAGAGATTCTTTGATAACTGAAACTCTCTCGCCGCCAATCTCGCGATCAGCAGCGTCTTGATTTCAGACTCAGCTCTTAAAGTTGTACTTTCTTACTACCCTGTATGTAGATGTCAAAGAACCAGCTGCTCACGCACATTTCGGGCGACAAAAAAACTCAATCTTGCACCGATCAGCCCGCCTTCGCCCGAGGCTACGGCGGGATAAACCGGGACAAAATTGAGTTCCAATTTGCAGTCCCAAAATGTACATAGAACGCACTCCCAAGTAGAGGAGTCCCGCTTCGCGCGGGATCAAAAGAATACCACCAGACGCGCATCAGTCAAGAGCATTGCCGCAAGTTCTTGTAGAGAATTTCTCGCGCGCGCATGTCCTTCAGCCAATGCTCGTTGCGTGGCAGATGATAATCCCGAAAGTACCCCGGTAACTCGCGATGCACTGGCAGCACGATTCTTAACGATTCGGCTGCAACGGGAGATTGGCCGAGATGCTTCTGTCTCGGGCGCGACTCTCATCCAGCAGTCCCCCCGGATGGATATTTCCTCGCAGGTCATTCTCCCGTATCACAACGTGTTCCGTCGCCTTTGCCGCGAATCTCGGGTCAGCTCTCGGCGGAGGCGGAGCGAGAATTACTCCATATGTCTGCGTCTTGTTTGGTTGATCGTCGAAGCATCGATTGCCTGAAATCACTACGTTTGACGCGCCGTAGCCAACGTAGATTGCAGATCTGCACTGGGGCCGGTTCTTTTCAGCAAGATTTCGACCACAGTTCGCAATCGTATTGCCGCTAATGGTAGCACGAATCACGTTGTGGCCGAGTCCGATCCCGCAACTACCATGATTACGAATTATGTTGTTGCTGACGGTGAACTTGCCTCCGCCTAACTCAAGCGCACCAGTTTTAAGGCCTCCGCCATCGACAACCGTGTTGCGTGTAATAACAGCGTCGGTGTTTGTGGTAAACGCGTTGCCGACGTCGATCTGTCCGCCGCCGGTGCTCGTGATCACATGATTTCGACTCAGGTGATTGTCCGCGATCGTCACCTTTCCACCGGTGCAGTAGATTCCGTTGAGTCCATTGTTTGTAACCGTGTTGTGGTCAATCACGATCCCCGCGTCCGTTGCTGTGCGCCCGGTATCATGCCAGATGCCCATACTTGTTGCGGTTGGATTGCCTAGTGCTGTGACGGTGCACTTCGTGACGCGACAACCCGAAGCAGGTACGGCTATGCCGATGTGAGTAAAGTTTTTAACCTCGAGTGTATCGGCCGTAACGCCTGCGCGGTTGAGCGAAAGCACAGTTGCCGTCCCGTCGCCGTCGAGCGTCAGGTTACTCAACGTGCTGCCTTCAGCATCCATTCTGACGAAAACCCCGTCGAAATTTGGAGCGCGCTTGAGGATTGTTTTACCCGGCCCGGCGCCATGGATTGTGACGTTGGGCCTGGAGATCAACCACGTGCTGGCCATCGTGTAGACGCCTTCTGGTATCTCGAGAGTCGAGCTATCGTGCGGCAGTTGTGATAACATGCGCGCGAGCGCAGGCACCGAGTCTTCCGCAGCTACGCAAGATTGTGAGCCGCAGATGGCCGCAATAACTACAGCGCAAACGAAGTGGACTAAACGTTGTGGCGCTTGAGACGTAATCATCACGAGCAGCTCCGGGATGGGTGCCAAAAAGAATTCCTGACAAATTAGTTAGACGGCGCTGCGATGTTTTTGCTCAAGATTCCGTTTCGGCCTCCGCAAAACGGCACGGCAAACGTCAGCGGGATATTCTTTGCACCGCCCGTTGAATCACTTCACTTCGCCCAGGTCAAACTCCGGCTGGTTATCGCGAACCAAGTGTCACCGTTCCAAGTGTGTTATCGGAAGTTAGCGGCAAGCCGTTTGAAACATTCTGCAGGTAGAATGTCATCCCGTTTCGCACCCATTGGCCGGTAGCGGTGGAAAACGTTCCCGGCCCTGTCACAGCAACGCGATTACCAGCCGGAGCGTTAACATGAATCTCAACCCGGCTGGTTCCAATGCTCGTCCAGGTCAGCGTTGTCTGACCGAGACCGTGTGCGTCGGGCGTGAAGGGATTTGGATTCGCGACGATGGAACCAACAGGCACGGGGCTGGCACCCCTCATACGCACGCTGGCCAGCGTATTGTCCGCGGTTAGTGGCAACCCGTCGGAGACATTTTGCAAGTAAAAGGTCATTCCGTCGGTCACCCAGTGACCCGTAGCCATGGAGAACGTACCGGGATCGCTTCCCGCAAACATCGGACCGTTTGGAGAATTGATGTGGACTTCAACTCTCGTCGTTCCCGTGCTCGTCCAGGTAAGCGTTGTTTGACCAAATCCGTTTTGGTCAGCCACGAAAGGATTTGGAGCGGCCCGGATCGAACCGATGGGTCCTTGAGCCGCAGCCGCAGCATCGACGACATGTACCGTCACTAAATCGAGCGTATATGCCGAGGTAAGCGGCTGGTTGGCAGTTGCATCCTGAAGGAAGATCTTTGTGCCGTCTCTAATCGTGTTGTTCGTTGTCTGCGAAAAGCTACCCGCACCACTTCGCGCAAGAAGTGATCCAGCAGGAGCGCCCAGCCGCACTTCCACATTGCTCGTTTGCCGGCTTGTCCATGAAAGAGTGGTGGCTCCCATCCCGCTGCCGTCCGGCACGATGATTGGGTTGGGATTTGCCGTGATGCTGCCGTAGCCAGGTCGTTTCCAGAAATAAGCGATGTAACCGGTCTCAGTCGCCGGCGCAGAAATGTTGTGGAACTGCCTGCCACCATCTGACCACGATACAAAATCGTAAACCAAGCCATCTTTGATTTGCGGTGTGTCGACGCCAATGGTGCGCAGCAAATGAACTACACTCCAGAAATCAAAAGGACTGTGCTTCGGCGAGCCATCCACCTTGACCGGAAGCCGCACGGGAGTCGTCGTCACTCCGAGATGCACATGGCGTGGGTATATGTCTCGAGATATCGTTGTGGACAGCCCGTATGAGTCTGTGGCAGTGAAAAAGATTCGGTACCAAACGTCAGGATCGGTCTCGCCTATCACAGGAATGGTTACACTGCTGCCGATGATTCCAGTCGTTGGCGGAAAAAACGGATGAGTGTGATGATTCGGATTGTTGAGCGGGTGGTGCTCAAACAAAATTTGCCACGTAAAGGCGCTTGGACCCAAAACGCCATCCTGCGGATCGCCGGTGACAATATCATGGCCATCAACCGCAGCACCCCGGAACACGATCAGGTCTCCGGCATCGTAGTACGTGTTCGGCCCAGGCATCGTGATGGTAGGAACCGGCGGTTGCTTGGTCGTGACGGATAAGACAGCCTCCCGCGTTGTAACATTTCCATAGGAGTTACTTACAATGCAGCGGTACGTAGCTCCGTCGTCATTGGCCACCGTTGGATTTTGGATCGTGTAGCTTGGTGCGTCCGCGGCTCCGGGAATATCCGCGTCGTTGCGCTGCCAGCGGTAATGCAGAGGCAGCACGCCTGAGGCGTCGACGTTGAACGTTGCCGGCCATCCCTGCCCAACGAGTGTGTCGGCCGGCTCGGTACCGATCGTCGGAGCGAGACTGGCCGGATAACGAATTTGATATACCGCGCCATCGTCACGGCTGATGTAGTAGAGATTCGTGTCTGGTCCGACGATCAGGTAAGTCGGCGAACCGTGTATGCCGCTGGCAAAGGGATGCACATGGCGGAAGTGATACGGGCTGGTCGGGTCGATCTCATCAGGGTCCATCGTGTAAATAAATCCACCGCAGAGATCCAAAAAGAAATACTGCCCGACGTACGAAGCTGGAAATCCGTACGGCGTATCTCCCGCGCAACGCTGCGGCGGATTATAAAAATCGCCGCCCGTTATCGCGCAGCCGTGCGGCGTGCCGGTAAAATGCTGGTAGGCATAGATCGGATTCGTAAAACCATTTGCAGGCGGGGTCGCCGGGCCTTCTTCGATAGGCCAGCCATAGTTTCTGCCGCGCAGTCCTTCATTGATCTCCTCCCACGTGCTCGCGCCGACGTCATCGATGAACATGCGGCCTGTCGTTCG
>DATBDI010000022.1:0-17197 GCA_036270025.1 Candidatus Udaeobacter sp.
GACGTCGTTGTCCGACGTTGCCAAGGCAAATTAGATCGCGCCTGCTTTTTTGAGCGCCTTGTACGCGCCGTGTTTGTTTATCGTCTTCAGGCCGCGGGCCGTCACTCGGATGCGGACAAACTTCTTTAGCTCCGGCACCCAGATGCGCTGGTGACGCAGATTCGGCACGAACATGCGCGGCACCATCTTAGTGATGTGCCGGCCAACGCCGCCCTTTTTCTTGGCCAAACCGCGCCGGTGAATGACGCTGCCGCGTGTCGCTCGTGATCCCGTAATGTGACAAACCTTCATGTTTTGAAAAAAGCCGCGTAACCTGGCGTCTGTCTGTGCACCGGTCAAGCGGTTCGTTGTCGCTACTTGCAACGGCGGTAGGGCGGGCAGTCCTCTGCACGCCGAACGTGCGGCGCGCACGGAGTGACGCGCCCTACCCAAATGCGTTGAACGCGCAAGCAGCCCTCGCGGTCAAAGTTAGCTCGCAGCGAATCGAACCAAGTCTTGCGACATCGATGTCGCACGCGAGCCAATGCAAAAAAATAACCACAAACTGCGGATCGGCATCGTCGGAGCAGGTAATATCGTTCGCACCCGTCATTTGCCGGCGCTGAAGAAGCATCCAGAAGTGGAGATTGTAGCGGTTTCCAATTCCACGTACGAAAGCGCGGAGAAATTTTGCAGGTCGAACATGCCGGAAGCGACGCCGATTACGAACTGGCCGGATCTGGTCGCGACCCCGGACATCGACATCCTCTGGATTGGCACCCCGCCTTTCATGCATTCGGCGGTCACCATCTCCGCGCTGGAGGCTGGCAAACATGTCTTTTGCCAGGCGCGAATGTCAACGGATTTGGCCGAAGCAGAAGAAATGCTCGCCGCGTCGAAACGTTATCCCGAGCTGGTAACGATGCTGTGTCCGCCGCCGTTCGGCATGCGCGGCGACTTGCTGGTCAAAAAGATTTTGGCCGAAAATTACATTGGCCGGCCGCACCATGTAAGGTTGCAAAGTTTCACCAGCAATTATCTGGACCCTGGTACGCCGGCACATTGGCGTCAAAAGATCGAAATCAGCGGCCTCAATACGCTTACACTGGGAATTTACGTTGAGGTATTGCAACGCTGGCTTGGCGACATCACCGGCCTTTTCGCACGCGGCAAAATCATTACTCCGGTTCGCGAAGGCTATGAGGTCATCGTTCCCGATTTGCTCACGGTGCTGTGCAGTTTCGAAAACGGCGCGGAAGGCGTGCTGGAGTTCGGCGGAATTAATGCTCTCGCAGAAGGTGACCGTCTGGAGATCTACGGCAACGCCGGCACGTTGACCTATGATTTCAGTTCCGACGTCGTACAAGCGGGAAAGTTGGGTGATCGCGCGCTGCATGTTGTTGATGTTCCAGCGGAATTGGAAGGCGAATGGCGCGTGGAAGAAGATTTCCTGGCAGCGGTGAAATCAAAGGGTCGCGTGCGTCCGCATCCAAACTTCGAGGACGGCGTGCGGTACATGCGCGTGGTGCAAGCGGTCGCTGATTCTCGTGCTCACAACGAGTGGGTGACGATTAAACCCTGAGGAAACGCGAGCTCGTCAGGGTGTCGTCGCATTTCCCACCAGATATCGCCTTACGACAAGCGCCCACACCAGCAACGTAATCAACAAATACCACGCGAAGAACCGATCGTAACCCCGGCGCCGGACGCACAAACCCCCGCCAGCGATGATCGCGTAGTGAGCGAGATAGGGGAAATACCAGATGGGCCGAAACAGTTCACCGCGAATCGCCGTCTGGACGACGTCGAGCACACACATGGCGATGAACGTCGAGTAGTAGCCGATGCGATTGCGTTCGAATCGCCATTCGTGTTCTTCCTCTTCCGATAAATCGGGCGGATAAAGGAAGACCGTGAGCATGTAGAGCGCGATCGTCCAAACGATTAGAACAAGGAATTCGTCGAAGCTCCAGTTGATATCGATGTTCCATTTGAATGTGACCCACCATTGCAGGATCAGCAGCAGCAGAGTCGCGCCCGTGAGGACAATATGGACTTCGTCAATTGGGTTTCTTTTGCGCCGGTAAAGCGCGCGTCCTGCGCCTCCCAAGAGATTTGTCACCCCGAGGCCGATGACGATCGACATCAGCGTCACAATGAACTCGAAGCTGCTCATCAGGTTCTGTGGGTTCTGCATGACGCGCTGAGCTTAATGGGCAAAGGAGGCGAAAATCGAGTGGCAATTGGGGTGTGTTTCGGCGGGGTGCGCGCGTCTCGCATGCGGGGAACGCCTCCTCGCGATCGCGAACTTTTCTTCAGGCTTGCTAACTCCGGGGGGCGGTATGAGAGAAAGATTGTTTCGGCGCGACGCCGAAACCAGCACGCGAGACGCGCGCGCTCCCCGGACCTGCAGCTAGGGCGTGTAAGCGCGATCCGCCTTCGCCAACAACCAACCGAGCGCGTCGTTTACTTCCGCCAGTGCTGCACCCTCAATCGGATCGTTGTGATGTGCGCCGCGCAATTCGAGTATGCGTTTTTCTCCTGCGTACGCATTAACCACCAGCCTGTGGAAACGCGGTGCGACTATTTCATCCTTTTTCGCCAGCAAAAATACCGCGGGGACGCCGCTGGCCCTCGCGTTCGCAATGCTGTCGAGGTCCCGCGGGATCTGCATCGCGACTGGACCAGCCAGCAGCCAGAGGTTCCACCAGCCAAATTGGCGCAAGATCATTTCGCGTAGCGGCGGCGGATTGTGCAGGATCAATCCAGCCATTTGTTTAGGTCGCGATGCAGCGACATGGAGCGCGACGGTCACGCCAATGCTGCTACCGAATACAACAATTGGACTCCCTGTAGTGTGCGCTGTCCTCAGCGCAGAGGCCGTGGATGATCCGCTGGGAAGGGCGAACTCTACAGCACTGTTGCTCTGTGCTTGTTGTTTCATTTCGTCGAAAACCGCAACCGCTGCGGGCCCCATTCGCGCTAGCCGCGCCGGTCCAGTGCTGCCGCCGAATCCGGGATAATTCATTCCCCAGATTTCAACCGCACGATCGCTCCACATTTCCGCCTCTGCTGCGGCCCAGCGATCAGCCCGATCGGCGTTGCCGTAAAAGCGCAGAATGAAAACATCTGCGTGTCCGAGTTCTCGTGCTCGGCCCGATTGCGCCGTCCACACTTCGATCTCGCCGTTCTCAACCGGAACTGTTTTGCGGACGGCGACACCGGCATCGATTGGCGCCGTGCTTGGGAAGAGAATCAAATGATCTGGCAAATGTCCGAAGAACATGACGAGCAGATAGGCAATCGCGATTGCCAGCAAAAGCCGGATTGGCTCGATAATGCGAGTCGCACGGTGTTTCGATGCCCCGCAGATGCGGTCATTCATGCGGCGCCTGATTAATTGTAGAAAGCTCTCTAACTATTCAGGCTCGTCCTTGAGTATCGATCGAAGTTGCTCGCGCAATTCCGGAGTGTTCTCATGTCCGTGGCTGGACACGGCGTGCTGCGTCGCAGCATCCAATACTTCTTCTTCCGTGCCGGAAATTTTCAGCGAGCAATTTTTATCACTCGGATAATCTCTGCAATCGATCGATTTTCTACTCGCCATTTTGAGCTTCCTGTGAGTTTCGGCGCTTCAGTGTCGAAAGCGGCGTCAAGCCGCCGCACTCCAAAGCGGCTTCGCCACGAAAAGTTCGTGTCGATTCGTGTTTAACTCTTTTTTAATTCTGCCAAATCTTTCAGCACTTGCTCGCTGTGGTCGGCGGGTTTCACGCCGGTGTAAACCTTCGCGATCTCGCCATTCGGATTAATGATGAAGGTGTTCCGCGCGGCCAGTTTACTTCCCTTGTAATCCATGATCGATCCGTACTCGTTTGAGACGGTCGCGTCCGGATCGGCAAGCAGTTTGAAATTGAGTCCTTCCTTGGTGCAAAAATCCTTGTGCGATTGCGCCGTGTCCACGCTTACACCGAGAATCACGGCATCGGCTTCGGTATACTTCGCCAGATCCCGCTGGAAATTGCGCGCTTCCATCGTGCAACCGCTGGTGAAATCCTTCGGATAAAAGTAAAGCACGACCCACTTCCCCCGATAATCTTTCAGGTTCACCTGCGAGCCATCGCCGGTGGTTAGGTTGAAATCCGGTGCCGGCTTGCCGACCTCGGGTTGCTGTTGAGTCTCCGCTGCCATCGCAAATGTTAATGTAATGAGCCCTGCCGTAACCGATAAGATTATTTTCTTCATCACTGGGATTTTGCCACTTGCTGAAGAAATGCCAACACTCGCGTCTCATATTCTTGCGAAGCTGCCCGATGCAGATCGACGTGCCCGGCATTTGGAACGAACCAAAGCTGTTTGGGAGCGCGAGCATGGTTAAACAACAACTGCGTGTCAGCACGCGTGGTGTTCCGATCTTTTTCACCGCCGAAGATAAGCAGTGGACAAGTGACATCGCCGATATGATCGATCGGCCGCAATTGCGAAGGTGAAATCCCGAGCCGCCATTGCAGCTGGGCGAGTAAAATGGGCGTTAACATTCGGCCAAAATTTCCAAGGTAATTTTCCATTCGATTGCGCGTTGCGATTTCAATGGTCGGATAAACTTCCTCGAGAATCATTGCGTCGACCTTTAGCGGCGGAGTCGCGAGCAATGTTGCTACGCCACCCAGCGAACTGCCGATGATTGCAACGCAATCGCTTGCATCTGCGTCGTGAAGAAACTCGACGGCCGCGAGGACGTCGCGGCTTTCTTTCCAGCCAAACGTGATGTGATCGCCTTTGGTTTCTCCGGTCGCCTGAAAGTCAATGAGCAGAACTGCGTAGCCGGCACGGCGAAGAAACCGCGCCCGACCCACCATGCTCAACCGATTTGCGCGGATGCCAGGCAAGAGCAGAATGGCGCAGCGCGCTTTCTCCAGCGGACACCACCAGCCGTGCACGACAGCACCCGAACCACTCTCAAACTCGACTGGCAGAGCGCGCAGGTCCTGCGGCGGCTGGCCGACACGTGCTTGAACCGGCGCAGCGAGTGCCCAGCCGATGACAAACATCGCAGCAGTCCCCAAAAGCAAAGCAATGGCAGCGAGTGCGAATAATCGTTTGCTGTTCAATCGTAAAATTCATGATTGGCTGCGGCACGCGCAATTGAAAGCTTGCGCTTCACGAGCTGTTTGAGTCAATAGAAGCTCTTCCATGGCCAGAGCGGACCTTGCCGAACATCTTCCGATCAAACCAGCGCGACTAATTCTCGGATTGATCGCCTGTATCGGCATCGCGGCCACTGTCTTGACGTTGCTGGTCGGGTTCAGGTCGATTCCGGCAAATTCGGTTGGAGTGAAGACGCGCTTCGGCGCTTATCACGACGTTGTTAATCCCGGTCTGGCCTACGCAATTCCGTATTTCGACGAGATTCACATTGTCCCTACGCAGCGTCTTCTAAAACTTGAGTTCGGTTTTTCCACGCCAGGCGCGACGAGCGTTTATCAGGGCGACACGGAGCCACAGGAAGCCGAAACAATGATCACCGGGGATTTGAACACCGCGCTCGTGCCGTGGGTCGTGCAGTATCGCATCACCGATCCCAAAATGTATTTGTTCGGCGCGCGCGAGCCGGAGCAGACGCTGCGCGATCTTTCGGAAAGCGTCATGCGCGAGGTGATCGGCGACCGCACGGTCGATGAGGTGCTGACCATCGGACGACACGACATTGAGACGTCGGCCTTGAAGCGAATGGCCGATCTTTGTTCGCAGTACAGTTTGGGAATTCAGATTCAACAGGTGCAGCTTACCAGCGTGCGCCCGCCGCCGGCGGTACAGGCCGCGTTCAACGACGTAAATCAGGCGCAACAGGAAAAGCAAACGGCGATCAATCAGGCGTGGGCGGTGTACAATGACGCGGTTCCGAACGCGCGCGGCCAGGCAAAGGAGCGCGAGAAGCAAGCCGAAGCGTACGCCTTCCGGCGCGTGAACGAGGCAAAGGGACAGGCGCAAAAGTTTTCGCTGTTGCTGGCTGAGTACCGGAAAGCTCCCGACATAACGCGGCGCCGCCTTTATCTGGAAGCGATGCAAGCGATTCTCCCCAGCTTGCAAAGGAAAATCATCGTCGACGACAGTCTTAAGAACATCCTTCAGACGCTGCCGCTCCAGGCGCCCGGCGAAACGAGGACTACTCCGTGAATGTGATCGATGTGACTCCGCGACCCGCCGCTCTGTCGGCCGTTGTGCGATTTTTGCAGAGCCGCGTGATGACGATTCTCGGGATTCTCTTCATTCTGACCGCGTTCAAATGGGGAACGCTGCTGTTTGTCGTCCACCAATATGAAACCGTGATCATCACGCGTTTCGGAAAAATCGTCCGCACCATTACCGCGCCGGGATTGAAGATGAAGATCCCGGTCATCGATAAGGTGCAGCGATTCGATAAACGCATTCTCGCGTGGGACGGCCCGCCCACTGAATGCCCGACTAAGGACAAGCTTTACATTATCGTGGATTGTTTTGCGCGGTGGCGGATTAGCGACCCATTTCTCTACTACAACCGCCTGAACGATGAGCGCAGTGCGCTGTCACGGCTCGACGACATTCTGGGCAGCGAAACGCGCACGGCTGTTGCCACGCACGATCTCGTCGAGATTATTCGCGTCACGAAAGGCCGAAAACCAGTGCGCGATGAGGAACTTGAGAAAACCGGAACGGCTGTACCCACCACGATTCCTGACATAGAGTTCGGCCGTGGCGAGATCGAGAAGCAGATCACCGAACGCACCCGGCAAAAAATCGCCGATTTCGGAATTGAATTGCTGGATGAACGTTTCAAGCGCAGTAAATACAACCCGGCAGTAGCGGAAAGAATCATCGAGCGCATGTCCAGTGAGCGACACCAAATTGCCGCGCGCTTCCGTTCCGAGGGCCGCGGCGAAGCGGCGAACATCAGTGGTCAGAAGGAAAGTGATGTTGCGTCGATTAGTTCTACGGCCACGAAAATTGCGCTGGAGACCGAGGGCAAAGCCGATGCCGAAGCCGCAGCGATTTACGCCGCGGCGTTTGGCGCACCCGATGCGCAGGAGCTCTATACCTTCCTGCGCAGCCTTGATGTGATGCGCGCGGCATTCGAAAAAGACACCACGGCAGTTCTCTCGACGAACAGCGACCTTGGTCGAATGTTGAAATCAATGGCCGAAGCCGTGGCCCCGCCAAAACCCCCGCATTAACGATTTCGGACGAAGTCCTTTTGGAGTGCGATGCGTCCTCGCATCGCTTTTGTGATTATCTAATCCCGTTAGAAAGCGACGCGAGGACGCGTGCGCACTCCGAAAGCTTGCGCGAAATGAAATAATGCTGCTCAGGCAACGAAATTGAATGATGCGCATCTGGACGATTGGCCACTCGACGCGCAGCGTCGATGAATTCATTTCGTTACTGAACGAGAATGGAATCGAACTGCTGGCGGACGTGCGGTCTTTTCCCGGATCGCGGCGCTACCCGCATTTCGGCAAGGCGGCACTGGCGCGATCGCTCAACGGACACGCAATCCGCTACGAGCACTTTCCTGAGCTAGGCGGACGACGAAAACCAAAGCCAGACTCACACAACACCGCCTGGCGTAACGCATCATTTCGCGGTTACGCCGATTACATGGAGACGAAGGAATTCCAAAAAGGTATCGAGCGCTTTCTTGCCTGTGCAAGGAACGACGGCTTGGGCAGCCGTCGAGATGAGCGGGACGGCTTCGAAGCCGTCACTCCTTGGCCTGTTGCGATCATGTGCGCGGAAGCGGTCTGGTGGCGGTGTCACCGCGCTCTGATTTCAGATTTCCTGAAAGCGCGCGGTGTCGAGGTGCTCCACGTTCTCGGAGCCAACAAAATCGAGCCGCATCCGTACACGTCCGCGGCCCATATCATAAATGGCGCGCTTAGTTACGGGAGCGAAACAGATCGTTTAATCTAGCGCGAATCAGACGCGGTTGATCCATCGCTTGCTAATCCTCGGCGTGGCTCACGCCATGTCCGATGTGCAATATGAGCCGGCACCGGCGGCGAAAGTTTCTCCCGCTCGATCATTCTTTCAGCTAACCAGTGAAACCACTCGTTGAATGTCTCCCGATTTAATGTGCGACGGCATTCCTCCGAATGAACTTTGAGTTTCTGCCAGGAAAGAAGGATGGGACCACTAAAAAAATCATCGACCAAATCCAGGGTGACTTCCCGACGAAACAGCAAAATGCCAAGGCTTTCCCAAGTAAGCGAAACCAGGTAAACCGCGTCTTCGCCGTCAGGTCCGAGCACTTCCCGTATTTTCTGTGTGTCCGCCCCCTCCGGCAACGATAACACGCGCCGAAGCGCACTGGTAAAGGCCGGGCTTTGGAACGATCGCACCAGTTCGAGCATTGTTTCTCTTCGTCGCCGCTGACGGTAATAACTAACTTGCGCGGCCGCGAAAATGAGCGCGCCCGTCACGGCAAATGCATTGATTAGATTTGCCAGAGTTGAGAGATCCATTTCAGCGCGGATCAGTTGCACGCCCGAGAAACAAACAGACGCCGCTGGGGATGTGCTGAATTGCATAGACGAATGGACGATCGACTTTCACTTCGATAGGTGGCGGGGGAGGTGATCGCAACGCAGTGGCTGCCATCATCGCCACGGCAGTTGCAGCCGCTGCTTCAGTTCCCTTTTCGTCAACCGCGATAAAGGTTTTATGAAATACTTGTGAGATGTAGAGGTAATCGTCCGGTTTACGCGGCGCCATTCGGTCGAAATTGGCGCTGCCCTTCGGATGATTGAATGCAGTCTTCATTCCAAGCGCTTCAAGCTTTTCGGCGAGCGTAATTGTCGGCGGCTCGATTTTGAATTTTGGCAAATGAAGATCGACGTCGCGCGTCTGAAGTTTTGCGCATTCTGCAAGGACACCGGCGGTGAGCTTGGATTCAAACTGACGCAGGCCGGCTACGTCATCGGGAATTAGACCCAGAAATTGAAGCTCATTGCCGACGTAGGGGAGACTTACAGCGGTAAACCCGTCACGCTTCGCGTATCCGAAATGCTTGTCAGTTTTTCGCATCGTCGGAACAACGACAGGGCTTCCGCCGCGAACATGAAACGGCTCCGGCTGTGTCGCGTTTCCGGTAAACGGATCGGCCCATGGTGCTTTCAAATAAAGGGCATTGGCGAGGACCATCCGCGTTGTCTCATCGAGCGCGCCGCCGGGAATCAGATCACGGATTCTATCGCGGGTTTGTTCAGCGACCCATTTGTTGATGTGCTGCGTGGCAGCTGCGGGATCAGCGGTGAAATCGATCGGCTCAAATGCGCCGCCGAAATTCTGTTTTACCAGCGACAGAAAATTTTCCCGAAAATTGTAACCCTTTTGCGCAAAGAGCCGGTTGGCGATGTTCAAAGTGATGGGTTCGCTCTGGCCGCCAAATTTCTTCGACTGCTTTGCGAGCTCGGCCGTTTTTGCACTCATCTCTTGCAGCGAATGCTGAAGTGACGAAAAGGAGGCGAACACATTCGGATCGTTCGAGAGATGGAGAACGCGTGCCATCTCACTGCGTGTTTCTCCATCAGCGCCGGCGAACGTCATTGCCAGTGCTGTTTCAATTGAATAGGGCGACACGCAGAGATTGTCGTCGCCTGTGGTGAGCTGCCGGTGAAGATCGATGGCGAGCTCGTTTGTCGCCTTCGCGGCAGGATCGAAACTTGTCGCGCCCTGGGCCATTCCAGTGATTAACGCCCCAAACATCTGCAACATCAAAAGTCGTTTCATGGCGACCATGAAACATCGAAAGCTCAAATGTTGCGACGAATTTTGGAGTGCGGCGACATGTCGCCGCTTTCAAAGCGCGGACGTGTCCGCGCAGTCCAAAATGGAGCGGCATCGAAAACTGAAAGATCAACGCGCGCGATTGGGACTCTGGGATTTCGACCGGACGGGATCGCTGTTTTCCGTGAATCGGGGCTGGATCGGTGCATCGAGAGATTCCTCGACTCCGCTCGGAATGACAAACCTTCTTGTAGGAGATGATTAGCGCTGATTTAGTGCGAGACCTGAAAATTCATGGCCTCACAGCGAAAGCCAAATTTGATTCTTTTTCTGCCGGATCAGCAGCGCGCGGATACGCTTGCTTGCTATGGAGGCTTCAAGGTTCACGCGCCGAATCTGAACAAACTCGCTTCTGAATCTGTGATTTTTGAGCGCGCGTACGTGACGCACCCAGTATGCACGCCTTCGCGTTCAGCGCTGATGACAGGCACATGGCCGCACATTAACGGGTGCACGCGGAACAGCGTGCCACTCGACCCGCGATTTCTCGCCTTTCCGCTGCTAATGCAGGGCAGCGATTATCACACAGCCTACGTAGGCAAATGGCACTTGGGTGAAGACGGGCCAGCCGTCCGCGGGTTTCACGAATGGATTTCGACGGACGACCATGGTGACTACACAGAGTTCATCACCGAAGCCGGTGTGAAGCCGGACAAATCGGATGGACGGTTCTCAGAATTCGCAATCAGCAATCTGCCGATCGAATTATCACGGCCAAAGTTTCTGGAGCGACACGCCTGCGATTTCATCGAAAAACATCAGCGTGATCCTTTCATTCTGGTCGTGGGTTTTGTGGAACCACACTCACCTTATAACGGACCGCTAAACGACGAACATCCACTCGACGAAGTGGAACTCGATGCGACTGCGACCTTGCCCGACAGCGAAAACACTCCGCTGCGTTATCGCTTGATGCGCGAATGGCAGCAAGCCGAAGCAATCCTCGATCGGGAGCGACTGCCGTTTCAATTGTTCTTTGGGATCACGCCTGAAGAATATCGGAGCATCAAACAACGCTATCTGGGCTTGGTTACACTCGTTGACCGAAGCATTGGCGCGATTCTCGCGTGCGTGGAACGATGTGGCCTCACGGACGATACCATCGTCATTCACACGAGCGATCACGGCGACAGCCTGGGCGCGCATCATCTCTTCGGCAAAGAAACAATGTTCGAAGAAGCTGCGCGCGTTCCCTGGCTGATTCGGCTAGCTGGCCAGAAACGCGGCAGGGTCGTATCACAGCCCGTGGGTCACATCGATTTCGTCCCGACGTTACTCGATCTTCTCGGCCAACCAAAGCACGCTCAGTGCGCCGGCAAAAGTCTGTTGCCGTTGATCAACGAGCAAGCAGTACCGACGCAGCACGTAATTCTCGAGTGGGCACCCAACCGAACAAAGATCAAGAAGGGAACCAGGCTCGCGCGACGACGCATTATCAAACGCGCAGTGGAAGAATCGACGAGAACAGTTGTTGCTCGTGACGGCTGGAAGCTCTGCCTGCGCGACAAGGATTCTAACGAGCTATACAACCTCAACGACGACCCGCTTGAAACGCGCAACCTTTATTTGGATCGCCAATACGCCTCAGTAATTTCGCATCTCAGTGACGAGATTCACCGCTGGCAGGAATCTACGAACGACACGGTAACAATTTAATCACCCGGTGTCCGCGCAGTCGCTCCAAACCTGTAGCCGTGCAGTGCGATTTCTTTGGCGAATGCTTTCTCAATGAGCCTTCGTTGCTCATCGGTAAAGACCTCTTGGTATGGTCTCCGATCGCTGCGGAATTCCGATTTTGCTGCCACGCCAAGAGTTCCGTCGAAAGGGATGTTTAGTTGCGCGAAGACTTCGCTGAGCTCGCTGAGCAGGTTTGCGTAAGCAACGACGCGATCGACCATGATTTTTTTTCCCGAGCGATCGGTGTAGCGAAAGTAGTTAATGGGAAGCCTGCCGCGCGCTAGATATTCATCCAGCGGAAGCGAGCCGCCTTCGCGCGCGGCATGCATGTGATAGTGTGATAAAACTTTGTCCCAAGGGTTTCGTTCGACGCAGAATTTGAAATAGCCGTTCCACACATCTGCCGGAACACGCTGCTTCACTTCACGCGCCGGCATGTGATTATAAAACTTCTCGCGACTGATGAAGCTGTGTCGCAACGCTGAGAAAATTTTGGCTGGTCGTTCGAGAATTTTGGGGAGTGGATTTATGAATCCCTCGTAATTGCGAGCGTGATGGCCTTCGACTGGCGGGGCAATCGGCGTCACGATGTCGTCAGGGCCGCAGTGTTTTGACAGGAAGACTTCGATGCTTGTGCCGGCCGTTTTCGCGGTCTTGATGAAAATGAATTTATGTTCGTGAGAAAGGATCATCGGTCTGCTGGGGACCACAGGCTGCCAGCCTGTTGGTTTCGGCAGCTTGCCGAAAACCTCCGCACTGGCAAGCTCCACGGCCGTGCCAACTTTTATGGGGTTCCCGTACTCGCCCGACTGAACGACGCGCTGTAAATTTCAAAGCACCCACGAATGATCTCTTTTCAGAAACGGTTTCTGTTCATTCATATTCCAAAAACCGCCGGCAACTCGATCCAAAGCGCATTACGCGATTATTCCGAAGACGAACTGGTTGCTTTACGCAAGGAGCAGGACGGGGTCGAACGGTTTGGTCTGCGTAATCCAAGGTACAACCTCAAGAAGCACTCCACGCTTGCCGAGTATCGAAAAGCGCTCGGAAGTGAGCAGTTCGCTCAGCTTTACAAGTTCACATGTGTGCGAAATCCGTGGGACCGGATGGTGTCCTATTATTTTACGCCTACGCAAACGCCGGAAACTTGGAATCGGAAGAAATTCCGCGCGACGATTTCGAAGGCTGTATCCGTCGCAGACTATCTGCGGCTGAATAATGGCGAGAATGATCCGTTCAAAAACGTGGATTACGTCATACACTTTGAGACTTTAAACAAAGACTTCCAGGCTGTTTGCGCGACCCTCGGCATCCCTGCGGCGTCTCTACAGCATTACAACCGTTCGAACCGCGAGCATTATTCGAAGTACTACGACGACGAACTTCGCGAATTAGTGCGTCAGCGGTTTGCTGCGGAAATCGAGCGGTTCGGCTACCGGTTCGAAGAAGAGTGACGCCTACAATTTGCCGAGCGTAACGTATTCGCCGTTCGGACGCTGGAACCATTCCGGCAGCTCGATTCCGGCCTCGACCATGCTCTCGTAACAGTTTTGCGTGATGTCGCCTTTTCGGGTGCTCTCTCCGAACACGGCGTAATTTTTCTCGGTTACAAAGAGCCGGTGCTCGGGGAGCTTTAGCACGTCGTCCTTGAGGTCATCCATTGCCTTCGCACTTGGAATGTGATCGGGCAGATGTGTGAACAGGTGCCGGAGTACTTTTGCCCGCATGATCTGATGAATCCATATTTGCGACCAGGTCTTTCGCTCCAGATAGACATCTCCGAATAGATTTTTGGTTTTGTGAGGGTGAAGGGTGAACCAGGGGCTGCTCAATGTCGCTCTGCATCTGCAGAACAAGAAACCGTCTATGTGGGGCGAGCGCATCGCATGGGAAACGAGGGTAGCGATCTTGTCTGTGGGAAGTTGAATCGGGTATTTGTCGTCTACACACCAGTAGATCCATTCTTCGTCATCAATCGCTGCCAGCAAATGCAACACGGTGCCTTTAATGTCCGAAGGCGAAGAGAAATACCTGACGAGCTTCGTGTCGGTTCCGCCATGCTCCTGGTAAGGCACATGAAAAATAAACGGGTGATCCGGCCATAGCCGGTCGTACTGATAAATCATGTGGCGAGTGATCGCTCGATAACGATCACAGGTAAGCACGATCGCTTTGATTCTATGCGGAAAACTCATAGCCGAACCGCTCAATATCCACTCTGAACTTGTTGGCGATTACTTCGCGTGTCCGCGCATGGTAATATTCCGTGTAGTGCCGCTGCCGGGGATTCGCTCTCTGATGCGGCAACTTCTCATTCACACTGAGCTTTTGTGCGACGAAAGCCCAGTCTTCGTCAAGCCGTTCGAATTTTCCGATGAAATCGGCAAGCACATTTCCGTTGGGATCAACAAACCAATCCAGTTGGTAACGATGCGGCGACGAATGGACGCAGGTGGCGCTGCTGTACTCAATCCAATCGACAAATTGTTCAAACGTCATCTTGTCTCTGAATTGCAACGCCTCGGTGCGCTCATACAAGGAGACGACTCGGTCCCAGGGGTTTCTCACAAACCCAAACTTGAAGTAGGTCTCGAATTGCTTGCGTCCGATTTCTCTCCGGCGCGCTTCCGGTAGAAACAAATAGACCCCCGCCATGATCCGGTTTTTTCTTCCGCCGTAGCGTGTCCAGTAAGTCTCCATCTGGTTTTTGATCTGCCAGAGATTCAGATGCGGTCTCCACGCCTTGCCTAAGATGGTCCTGACGCTGGTGGAACCTGTCTTAGGCACCTCCACGAAAATGCATTTGTGTTCGTGTGAGATCACGTCTGGCGGCGATGCGGAATAAGAGCATCGATATTGTAGGGCAGGCGCTTCGCCTGCCAATCGTAATCAGCGAAACGATGGCAGCTCTGGGTCACGCCGGGACTCGAACCCGAGACCAACGCCTTTACTTGTGATCGCGCATGAGTGAATAATTCGATCTTATCGAGGTCACTGAGTTTCAAAGGAATTGAAAACGGTCTGGCGCGTCTTTGTTTATCTAAAACGCTATCCGATGCTGGCGATCGCAACGCTGGCTTGCGCGATCGTGGGCACGCTCATGATGATCGTTCCACCTGCGGCGACGAAATATGTTCTCGATAACGTCATCAACGGTCACCACCCCGAACGTTTGCTTCCGCTGCTTATTCTCGTGGCTTTGGCCATGTTAGTTCAACGAGGCTTGGATTATCTTCGCCTGTTGCTCAACAACACCTTCGAGCAAAAAGTCATTTTCGATCTGCGCCGCGATCTGTATTCGCACGTTCAAACTCTGCCACTCCGCTGGTTCGATAATCGCCCCACCGGCGATCTAATGACGCGGATTCTGGAGGACGTGAGCTCGGTCGAGCGCGTCCTCATCGACGGCATCGAGAAAGGCACGGTGGCGATATTGCAGATCGTGGTGGTGGTGGCGGGAATGTTTTACCTCAGCACAAAACTGGCGCTGGTCGCGCTCGCGCCGGTGCCGTTCCTGGCCGGCGGCGCGCTTTGGTATACGCTCACGGCGCACCGGCGATATCGGCTGCACCGCCGCGCCGCTTCGTCCATGAATTCGCTACTGCACGACAATCTCTCCGGCATTCGTCAGATCAAAAGTTTTGTACGCGAGCCTGAGGAAGATCGTCGCTTCAACAAAGAGAGTGATGAGTTGCGGCGCGCCACCTTCGTCGTCACGCGCGTGTGGGCACTTTACCATTCTTCAATGTATTTGTTCGGATCGCTCGGCGTGCTGTTGGTGGTGGCCATAGGAGCGCGCGATATTTTATCAGGCGCTTTCCAGTTGGGGGATTTTGGCGCCTTTCTGGTGCTCGCGAGTTTTCTCTACGAGCCAGTGGGGAAACTGCATGAACTCAATCAACTGGTGCAGGCAGGACGCGCCGCGGGCGAACGCGTCTTCGAAATTCTCGATTCAGAAGGTGAGCCGAAGGGTGGCGAGACGCTTGCAGACACGGTGCGTGGCGAGATTGAGTTCCGGAACGTCAGTTTCAGCTACTCCGGCGAGCTGCCGACGCTGAGTGACATTTCATTTCACGCGCGCCCGGGTGAGACGGTCGCGCTTGTCGGCACAACGGGCGCGGGAAAATCCACGATCATCAATCTACTCACGCGCTTCTACGAGTTCGATAGCGGCGAGATTTTAGTCGACGGAAGTCCGATTCGTGATTTCAACATTCGCGCATTACGGCAACAGATCGGGATGGTGACGCAGGAATGCTTTTTGTTTAACGGCACCATCCGCGAGAACCTGCAAATTGGGAAGCCTGATGCGACGGATGAAGAACTGCTGGAGGCAGCGGCGGTGGCAAACGCGCGGCCCTTTATCGATCGGCTGCCGCACGGATTGAGCAGCGTTGTGGGCGAGCGCGGAGTAAAGTTGAGTGTGGGCGAAAAGCAGCGGCTTTCGATTGCGCGGGCACTCTTGAAAGATCCGCCAATTCTGATCTTGGATGAAGCGACGGCGAGCGTGGACACGACGACGGAGCGACTCATCCAGGAAGCGCTGGAGACTCTGATGTTCGACCGTACTTCGATCGTAATCGCGCACCGGCTTTCCACTGTCGTGCACGCAGACCAGATTCTCGTGCTTGATCACGGCCGGATCGTCGAGCGCGGAACCCACGAGCAACTGCTTGCGCTTGGTGGGAAATACGCGCGGTTGTCGGAACAAAGTTTGCTCGAAACGCCGGAAGGCGAGCCGATGATAAAGCGCGTCCGCTTCCCTCAGGGCGCGACGTTCCTCGCGCAAGCTGCACTCAAGATCGCGAATACGCTTCTCGAATCGACATCCATCGGGCGGCGGGCGAAGCGATTCGCGGCGCACCGGCGAGCGTAAAAACTCGCGTTGCTGCCCATAAGCGAATGCAATCGTTGACGTCCAGAGGCCACCGAAAGGCAAAGCATCGGAAATCAGATTGACGCCGCGCTTGTCGCTGCGTTTCTGTGCGTCTCGCTGCGTCTCGCTGCGTGTTCAACAAATTGCTTATCTTCCTGGGTAGACTGTCATTTGCTGGGGTTTGGGTCGGCCGGGACTCGAACCCGGAACCAACGCCTTAAAAGGGCGCTGCTCTACCAATTGAGCTACCGACCCGTTCGGGAAGCTTTTCTAAAGTACATCACTGCTAATGGCAACATTGTAGGGCAAGCGCTCCGCCTGCCAACCATGAGTTAGGCAAGCGATGCGCTTGCCCTACAATTTTAAAAACGTTAGCAAATCGCGCAGCGAATTCTTCGGGCGATCCAATTTAAACACCGCCAGGCCAGCCGCAGTGGCCGCCTCCCAGTCGCGTGCTGGATCGTCGCCCACATGCAGCGCCTCGCCTGGTTCCAAATGCATTAAATTGAGTGCGCGCCGGTAGATTTCTGGGTCGGGTTTGTCCGAGCCGACCTCACTGGAGACAAAAACGTTCGCGAAGAATTTCGAGATACCGAGGTGTTGGAGAATCATTCGCAAACGCCCGTCGAAATTTGAAATCACAGCCAGTTGGAACCGCGGCCGTAGTTGCTCCAAGACATCGGGAACTTCGGGATAAAGCTCCCAAACGCCTGCTTCAGCAAAATGTTCGTAAGCGATCTCGAAAAAATTATCCCGATCGAATTCGCTTAATGAAGGCGCGACTTGATCAAGGACGAGATCGACAAGCTCGCGCCACCAGCCTTTGTCGTCATCTTCACGCGG